>NZ_JBIUBX010000003.1:0-171825 GCF_044548445.1 Streptomyces sp. NPDC052016 | reverse complement strand
TGCGCCACGGCCACGCGGCACCACCGCCCACCCAACCCAATAGCCAGGACAGGGCCGAGGCGCCCACGAGCAGGTGCACCAGCGCCCCAGCCCACGCGGGCAGTGCGGACGGTGGCGCGCCACGGACCGATGGCGTGACTGCCCACAGCGCGGCCGGCAAGACAGGCCCGGTGCGCCATGGCCAAGCGACACCCCCGCCCCCAGCCGGGCTGGGCGAGTGGGGCGCGCGCCGCGGCCGGGGCCGGGCGAGCCGCTGCCGTGTCGGGCGGGGCGCGGGTGGCGTGCGGTCTCGTTCAGTCCTTGCGGGCGATGATCCGGTACGCGTTCGAGAAGCGGGTGTGGCGCAGGACGGGGGCCAGGGTGCGGTCCAGGGCCATCGCTGTCGTCACCAAGGGGGCCGCCGCGCGCAGGAGGGTACCGCGGGACGGCGGGACGGCTCGGGTCAGGGACAGGGAGAGGGCCGCCGACAGGTCGTAGGGGATGTGGGCGTCGCGGCGGTCGGCGGCGAGGACGGTGCAGCCCAGGGTCTCCAGTTCGGTGCGGAGGTTGGGCAGGGGGATCAGGTGGAGGTGGCGGGGCTGGCCGTGGGCGAGCCACCACTTGCCGAGCAGGGCGGCGAACACGCTGCGGGGCTCGGGGGCTTCGAGGAGGAGGTGGCCGCCGGGGCGCAGGACGGTGAGGGCGGCGCGGAGTTCCGCGCGGGGGTCGAGGGTGTGCTGCAGCTGATGGAGCATGCTGACGACGTCGTAGCGGGCGCGCAGGCGGGTGGTGATGCCGGGTGTGGTGAGGTGGCCGATGTAAGCCTCCTCGACGCGGCCCGCCCGCTGCGCCCGTTTCACTCTCGGGGTGGGGTCCAGACCGTCGAACGCCGTGTACGTGAACATCTCCTTCGCCACACGCGGGAACAGGGCGTGCCCCGTGCCCACGTCCAGCCAGCTCTCCGGCTCGGGCAACGGCAGCATCGTCCGCGCGGTGGCGCGCAGGCGGCGACGGTCGGTGCGGGTGGCGAGGACACGGCCGGTGAGACCCGTCCGGTGGCCCTCCTCCGGGTCCGGGTCGTAGAGGGCGAGTCCCTCCGCGGTCAGGCGCGGGTTCTGGAAGGCGTGGGCGCAGTCCCGGCACTCGTCGACCACGAACGTCCCCGGTCTGTGGTGGCGCAGGTCCGGCGCGCGCAGTCGTGTGCGCAGGCGTCTGGAACCGCACCAGGGGCAGTCGTCGCGGCGCGGCTCGTGGATGGGCCTGGGGGGCATGAGCGGCTCCGGTGGGGGGCGTGGGCGCGCGGCAATTCGTGGTAAAGCGGAACGTATGGGATCCGGATCTAGGGTGCAAAGACGTCGTGGGGGTGTGGTGGCGATGTGGCGCGGAACCGTTCGTTCGGTGCCGGTACTGTTCGGCGAATGAGCTCGCTGAATCTCGACGACTTCACCGATCTGATCGAGCGCCCCGACGGTGGGGTGCGCCGCGACGCGGAGGCGCGCCGGGAACGTCAGATCGTGCCGCCCGGATCGCTGGGGCGCCTCGACGACCTGGGTGAGTGGCTGGCGGCGGCGCAGGGCACGGTGCCGGTGCGCCCGGTCAGGCGGCCGCGGGTGGTGCTGTTCGCCGGCGACCACGGGATCGCCGAGCTCGGCGTCTCCGTCCGGCCCGCGGGCAGCGCCGCGGAGCTGGTGCGGGCCGTGCTGGAGGGCGGCCGTCCGGCGGCGGTGCTGGCCCGTCAGCTCGAGGTGCCGGTGCGGGTCGTGGACATGGCGCTGGACTGCGAGCCGGACGCCTTCCCCGAGGACGTCGTACGGCATCGGGTACGGCGGGGCAGCGGCCGTATCGACGTCGAGGACGCGCTGACCCTCGAGGAGGCCGAGGCCGCCTTCCGGGCCGGGGTCGCCGTCGCCGACGAGGAGGCCGACTCCGGTACGGATCTGGTCGTGCTCGGGGATGTGAGCGTGGGCGGGACGACAGCGGCGGGCGTGCTGGTCGCGGCGCTGTGCGGGACCGACGCGTCCGTGGTGACCGGGCGGGGCGGCGAGGCGATCGACGACCTGGCGTGGATGCGCAAGTGCGCCGCGATCCGTGACGCGTTGCGGCGGGCCCGGCCGGTGCTCGGCGACCAGTTGCAGTTGCTGGCGACCGTGGGCGGCGCCGACCTCGCCGCGATGACGGGCTTCCTGTTGCAGTGCGCCGTGCGGAAGTTGCCCGTCGTGCTGGACGGGGTCGTGACGGCGGCGTGCGCGCTGGTCGGGCAGCGGATCGCCTTCCGGGCGCCGGACTGGTGGCTGGCCGGGCAGCGCAGCGGCGAACCCGGGCAGGCCAAGGCGCTGGACCGGATGGCGCTGGAGCCGCTGGTGGACCACGGGGTGACCGTGGGCGAGGGGGCGGGCGCCCTGCTGGCGCTGCCGTTGGTGCAGGCCGCGGCGGCGCTGGCCGCGGAGCTGCCGGAAAAGCCCGAGAAGCCCGAGGGGTCCGGGGAGTCCAAGGAGACGTCCGGGGAGTCCTCCGACCGGTCCGAGGAGGACGAAGGGACCGGGGAGCCGCAGGCAGAGTAGGCGGAGTAGGCGGAGGCGGAGGCGGAGGCCCGGGCGACCGAGCGGAGGCGGAGCTACGGCGTCGGCGGGAAACGGCATCTCCGGGCCGCCGGTCGGCGCGGCAGAGCCGGGGACGCGGGGAGCCGCGCGGCCGACTGTGCGGCCGTGCCGCGGCCGGCCTCGACGTGGACGACCTGGTCCTCGTCGGCAGCCCGGGCACGGGGCCGACTCGGCGGCCGGGCATGAGGCCGACTCGGGGGCCGGGCTGCGCACCCGTGCGCGGGTCTGGGCGGCCAGGGAAGCCCGCACGCGCCGCACGACCCTCGCCGCCTGGGCGCCACCGGCGAACGTCACCCCAGGAGAACCAACCCCGTCACCCCGGGAGGATCAACCCCGTCATCCCGGGATGGCCGACCCCGTCACGCCGGGAGAACCTGCACCGTCACCCCGGGCCGACCGGCCCCGTCCCCCCGGGAGAACCTGCACCGTCACCCCGGGCCGACCGGCCCCGTCACCCCCGCCCGGGGGAGCGCAGCTCCGCGTCGGTCTTGCCGCCCAGCCAGTCCCCCATCACCCGCCGCGGCCGCGCCCACCGCCGGTCGTGGTGGTAGGCGCGCAGCGCGGCTCTGGCGCGCGCCCGCGGCCGCCGGCGGTAGAAGCGGCGGGCCCACCAGGAGTCGGGGCGGGCCAGGCGGACGAAGCCGATCAGGCCGAGGAGCGGAATGATCACGCTGAAGATCGCCATCCGGGTCTTGCCCTTGCTCAGGACCGCGAGCGCGAACAGGAAGTTGACCACCACCGTCGAGATGACACCACCCCGGCCCTGGCGCTCGTCCTGGTCCACGTCGTTGACGCCGAACGGCGAGAAGCCGACCAGGACCAGCCCGACCAGGGCGGCCGTCAGGACGACGACCTCCACGCTCTTGCGGCCCGCCTCCGTCCAGTAGACGTCGTCGAGGTGCAGGACCAGCGCGAACTCGTCCAGGACGAGCCCGGCGCCGATGCCGAAGACGATCGCGAAGGCGGCCGGGCCGACACCGTGCCGGCCGCTCGCCACGGCGCCGAACCCGCCGACGACGGACAGGACGACACCGGGGACGACGTGATGGACGTGCAGCCCGCCCGCGCTGACGTTGCCGAAGGGCCCCTTCCCGGCCCGGATCAGACGGGTGACGACACGGGTGATCACGAAGGTCAGGACGAAGGCGGCGAGGGCGAGAAGCAGCGGGAGTTTGCCCGGCTCGACGATGTTCCGCTGCAACCAATCTCCCATATGCGCATTTTCGTCCTTGCCCGCACGGGACGCCCGTCCGACCGCCCGGTAACCTGCGCCGGTGTCCACGCCCCCGCCGCCTCCCCCGCCCTCCGCCGCCGACGGCCTCCGTTTCGCCTTCGGCACCCTCACCGTGCTCCCGGTGCGGGTGACCCGTTGGGACCGGGAGGCCGCGCGCGGGGGCATGCTCGGCGCCCCGGCGGTCGGGCTGGTGGTCGGCGGCTGCGCGGCCGGGCTCGGGCTGCTGGCGCTGTTCCTGGGGGCGGGACCCCTGCTCGCCGCCGTCGCCTCCGCGGCCGTACCCGCCGTGCTCACCCGTGGGCTGCATCTCGACGGGCTGGCCGACACCGCGGACGGGCTGGGCAGCGGCAAGCCCGCCGAGGACGCGCTGCGCATCATGAAGCAGTCGGACATCGGCCCGTTCGGCGTGCTCACCCTGGTCCTCGTCCTGCTCGCCCAGGTGGCCGCGCTGGCCCAGCTGTACGGCGCCTCCTGGGTGCGGGGCGCGCTCGCGGCCGTCACCGCGGCGGTCGCGGCCCGGCTGGCCCTCACCCTGGCCGCCCGCACGGGAGTGCCGGCGGCCCGCCCGGAGGGGCTGGGCGCGGCGGTCGCCGGCGTCGTACCCGCACAGGGGGCGCTCGCCGTGGCAGCCGCGTGCACCGCCGCCGCGGCGGCCTCGGGGGCACTCCTCGGCCCCTACGACGCCGTCCGCACGGCCCTCGCCGTCCTCCTCGCCCTGGGCGCGGCCGAACTCCTCCTGCGCCACTGCACACGCCGTTTCGGCGGGATCACCGGCGACGTCTTCGGCGGACTGGCCGAGACGGCGGCGACGACCGCCCTCGTCGCGCTGTGCCTTGGCGGCTAGTCGCACTGCGCCCGGACGACCGGAACCGCCCCCCGCCGGAGCCCGGTCGCCCCGCCCGCACTCCGCCCGGACGCCCCGCCCGCACTCCGCCCGGACGCCCCGCCGGAGCCCGGTCGCGATCCGCCCGCCCGCACTCCGCCCGGACGACCGGAACCGCCCCCCTCGGAGCCGAGTTGCACCACCCGCACTCCGCCCGGACGACCGGAACGCCTCCCACCGGAGCCCGGTCGCCCCACCCGCACTCCGCCCGGACGACCGGAACCGCCCCCACCGGAGTCGAGTCGCGCCGCTTCACCGGCACCCGGCGGGTGTGACCGGGGGCGGGGAGTGCGAGGATCGGGGCGTGGCCACGACGCCCGACCGACAGCCGAAGACTCGCCTGCATGAGCGAACGCACAGGCACGCGTACGCTCGTCCCGGGGGTTCGCCGCGCCGGTTCGCCGCGCCGGTGGGGCCGCCCCCGGTTGCGACCGCACCCCCAGCCCGGATCTAGGGTCGGCTGTCGGGCCCGGTCGACCCACACAGATCGGCCACTGCAACTTCACATCGGAAGCGAGATTTCACCACCGTGACTGCTCTCACTCTCAGCACCGCCGCGGCGCCCGGCCTGCGGGCCGACGCGATCGTGATCGGTGTCGCCAAGGGCTCCGCGTCCCGGTCTGGGGACCTGGTCGTCGCCCGGGGCGCCGAAGCCGTGGACAAGGCCTACGACGGCCGGCTCGCCGGCGTCCTGGAGACCCTCGGCGCCACCGGCGCCGAGGGCGAGGTGACGAAGCTGCCCGCCCCGGCCGGCTTCAAGGCACCGCTCGTGCTGGCGGTGGGGCTGGGCGGGGAGCCCGAGAAGGACGCCTCGTACGACGCCGAGGCGCTGCGCAAGGCGGCCGGCGTGGCCGCCCGCACCCTCGCCGGGTCCAAGAAGGCCGCCTTCGCCCTGCCGCTGACGGACCCCGCCGACGTCGGCGCGGTCGCCGAAGGCGTGGTGCTCGGCGCCTACTCCTTCGACGCCTACAAGGAGAACGGCAAGGACGCCAAGGCCAGGAACGGCAAGGCGCCGCTCGCCGAGGCCACCCTGCTCGGCGGCAAGCCGCGCGACGCCGCCCACAAGGCCGCGCTCGCCCGCGCCACCGCCGTCGCCGAGGAGCTCAACCGCGCCCGCGACCTCGTCAACACCCCGCCGAACGACCTCAACCCCGAGGCCTTCGCCGCCATCGCCCAGGCCGCGGCGAAGGAGCACGGCATCAAGGTGCAGGTCCTCGACGAGAAGGCCCTCGCCAAGGGCGGCTACGGCGGCATCCTGGGCGTCGGTTCCGGCTCCGCGTCGGCCCCGCGCCTGGTGAAGCTGTCGTACACCGCCTCCAAGGCGGACAAGCACCTCGCCTTCGTCGGCAAGGGAATCACCTACGACTCGGGCGGCATCTCGCTGAAGCCGGCCGGGCACAACGAGACGATGAAGTGCGACATGAGCGGCGCGGCGGCGGTCTTCGCGGCCGTGGTCGCCGCCGCACGGCTCGGCCTGCGGGTCAACGTCACCGGCTGGCTGGCGCTCGCCGAGAACATGCCGTCCGGCTCCGCCACCAGGCCGGGCGACGTGCTGCGCATGTACAGCGGCAAGACGGTCGAGGTGCTCAACACCGACGCCGAGGGCCGGCTGGTGCTCGCCGACGCGCTGTGGGCCGCCTCCCAGGAGAAGCCGGACGCCATCGTGGACGTCGCGACGCTCACCGGCGCGATGATGCTGGCGCTGGGCAACCGGACGTTCGGGATCATGGCGAACGACGACGCCTTCCGCTCCACGGTGTTCGAGGTCGCGGAGGAGGTCGGCGAGCCCGCCTGGCCCATGCCGCTGCCGGAGCACCTGCGCAAGGGCATGGACTCCCCCGTCGCCGACATCGCGAACATGGGTGAGCGGATGGGCGGCGGCCTCGTCGCCGGCCTGTTCCTCAAGGAGTTCGTGGGCGACGGCATCACCTGGGCGCACCTGGACATCGCCGGGCCGGCGTTCAACGAGGGCGGGCCGTTCGGCTACACGCCGAAGGGCGGCACCGGCACCGCGGTGCGGACCCTCGTGCGGCTCGCCGAGCGGACCGCCTCGGGCGACCTGGGCTGACGCCGGCTCGGGGCGCGGGGACTGTGCGCCTGGTCACTCGGCCCGCACCCGTCGTACGGCGGGTGCGGGCCGTAGGTGGCTGGTCGCGCGGTTCCCGCGCCCCCGGGCGCGAGCCCCACGGCCTGCCGAAAAGGACCGTGGGGCGTCTCACACAGCAGCCCCGCGTCTCGTCTCCCTCGCACAAGTGCAAAGATGGGGCTCGGCAGGACAGGGCCCCCACCACAGGGCCGAAGAAAGAGCGGCCGGACACCAGCCGCCGACCGGTCACCGCTGACCGGCGTGGCGCACATGCATGGAGGACGTGACGTGGCGAACGACGCCAGCACCGTTTTCGACCTAGTGATCCTCGGCGGTGGTAGCGGTGGTTACGCCGCGGCCCTGCGCGGGGCGCAGCTGGGCCTGGACGTCGCCCTGATCGAGAAGGACAAGGTCGGCGGCACCTGCCTGCACCGGGGTTGCATCCCCACCAAGGCCCTGCTCCACGCGGGCGAGATCGCCGACCAGGCCCGTGAGAGCGAGCAGTTCGGCGTCAAGGCCACCTTCGACGGCATCGACATCGCCGGGGTCCACAAGTACAAGGACGGTGTGATCTCCGGCCTGTACAAGGGTCTCCAGGGCCTCGTCGCCTCCCGCAAGGTGACCTACATCGAGGGTGAGGGCCGGCTGTCCTCCCCCACCTCCGTCGACGTGAACGGTCAGCGGATCCAGGGCCGTCACGTCCTGCTGGCGACCGGCTCGGTGCCGAAGTCGCTGCCCGGCCTGGAGATCGACGGCGACCGCATCATCTCCTCCGACCACGCCCTCGTCCTGGACCGCGTGCCGAAGTCCGCGATCATCCTGGGCGGCGGTGTCATCGGAGTCGAGTTCGCCTCCGCGTGGAAGTCCTTCGGGTCGGACGTCACGATCATCGAGGGCCTGAAGCACCTCGTCCCGGTCGAGGACGAGAACTCCTCGAAGCTCCTCGAGCGCGCCTTCCGCAAGCGCGGCATCAAGTTCAACCTGGGCACCTTCTTCTCCAAGGCCGAGTACACCCAGGACGGTGTCAAGGTCACCCTCGCCGACGGCAAGGAGTTCGAGGCCGAGGTCCTGCTGGTCGCCGTCGGCCGCGGCCCGGTCTCCCAGGGCCTGGGCTACGAGGAGGCCGGGGTCGCCATGGACCGCGGCTACGTCCTCGTCGACGAGTACATGCGCACCAACGTCCCGACCATCTCGGCCGTCGGTGACCTCGTCCCCACGCTCCAGCTCGCGCACGTCGGCTTCGCCGAGGGCATCCTGGTGGCGGAGCGTCTGGCCGGTCTGAAGACCGTCCCGATCGACTACGACGGTGTCCCGCGGGTGACGTACTGCCACCCGGAGGTCGCCTCCGTGGGCATCACCGAGGCCAAGGCCAAGGAGATCTACGGCGCGGACAAGGTCGTCGCTCTGAAGTACAACCTGGCGGGCAACGGCAGGAGCAAGATCCTCCAGACCGCGGGCGAGATCAAGCTCGTCCAGGTCAAGGACGGTGCCGTGGTCGGCGTCCACATGGTCGGCGACCGCATGGGCGAGCAGGTCGGCGAGGCCCAGCTGATCTACAACTGGGAGGCCCTGCCGGCCGAGGTCGCGCAGCTCATCCACGCCCACCCGACGCAGAACGAGGCGCTCGGCGAGGCCCACCTGGCTCTCGCGGGCAAGCCCCTTCACGCGCACGACTGACCCTCGGTCGACGAACGCGACGACACAGACTTCCGCAATTCGTAAGGAGCAACCGAAACCATGGCGGTTTCCGTAACCCTTCCGGCGCTCGGCGAGAGCGTCACCGAGGGCACTGTCACCCGCTGGCTGAAGGCCGAGGGCGAGCGCGTCGAGGCCGACGAGCCGCTGCTCGAGGTCTCCACCGACAAGGTCGACACCGAGATCCCCTCCCCCGCCGCCGGCGTCCTGGCCTCCATCAAGGTCGCCGAGGACGAGACGGTCGAGGTCGGCGCCGAGCTGGCCGTCATCGACGACGGCACGGGCGCCCCGGCCGCCGCTCCGGCTCCGGCCGCCGAGCAGGTCGCCCCGCCGGCTCCCGAGCCGACCCCGGCCGCACAGCCGTCCACCGAGCAGGCGGCCCCCGCCCCGGCCCCCACCGCCGAGGCCGCCGCCGGCGCCGGTGCCGCCGAGGGCACGGACGTGGTCCTGCCCGCGCTCGGCGAGTCCGTCACCGAGGGCACCGTCACCCGCTGGCTGAAGTCGGTCGGCGACACCGTCGAGGCCGACGAGCCGCTGCTCGAGGTCTCCACCGACAAGGTCGACACCGAGATCCCGGCGCCCACCTCCGGTGTGCTGCTGGAGATCACGGTCGGCGAGGACGAGACCGCCGAGGTCGGTGCCAAGCTCGCCGTCATCGGCGCCCCGGGCGCCGCTCCGGCCCCCGCCCCGGCCCCCGCCGCCCCGGCTCCGGCCCCCGCCGCCGCTGCCCCGGCCGCTCCCGCCGCCCCGGCCCCCGCCGCCCCGGCTCCGGCCCCCGCCGCGGCTGCCCCGGCCGCTCCCGCCGCCCCGGCTCCGGCCCCGGCCGCCCCGGCCGCCGCCGCGCCCGCCCCGGCCCAGCCCGCGGCTCCGGCCCCGGCTCCGGCCGCCCCGGCGCCGGTCACCCCGGCCCCGGCCGCTCCGGCGCCCGCCGCCGTGCAGCCCACCGACGAGGGCGCCTACGTCACCCCGCTGGTGCGCAAGCTCGCCGCCGAGCACGGCGTCGACCTGGCCTCCGTCAAGGGCACCGGCGTCGGCGGCCGCATCCGCAAGCAGGACGTCGTCGCCGCCGCCGAGGCCGCGAAGGCCGCCGCCGCTGCCCCGGCCCCCGCCGCGGCCGCTCCGGCCGCCGCGAAGAAGGCCCCGGCGCTGGAGGTCTCCCCGCTGCGCGGCCAGACCGTCAAGATGCCCCGCATCCGCAAGGTCATCGGCGACAACATGGTCAAGGCGCTGCACGAGCAGGCCCAGCTGTCGTCGGTCGTCGAGGTCGACGTCACGCGTCTGATGAAGCTGCGCGCCAAGGCGAAGGACTCCTTCGCGGCCCGCGAGGGCGTCAAGCTCTCCCCGATGCCGTTCTTCGTGAAGGCGGCGGCCCAGGCGCTGAAGGCCCACCCGGTCATCAACGCCAAGATCAACGAGGCCGAGGGCACGATCACCTACTTCGACACCGAGAACATCGGTATCGCGGTGGACTCGGAGAAGGGCCTGATGACCCCGGTCATCAAGGGTGCGGGCGACCTGAACATCGCCGGCATCGCCAAGGCCACCGCCGACCTGGCGGGCAAGGTCCGCGCCAGCAAGATCACGCCGGACGAGCTGTCCGGTGCGACCTTCACCATCTCCAACACCGGTTCGCGCGGTGCGCTCTTCGACACGATCATCGTGCCGCCGGGCCAGGTCGCGATCCTCGGCATCGGTGCCACGGTCAAGCGTCCGGCCGTCATCGAGACCGAGGAGGGCACGGTCATCGGCGTCCGCGACATGACGTACCTGACCCTGTCCTACGACCACCGTCTGGTGGACGGCGCCGACGCGGCCCGTTACCTGACCGCGGTCAAGGCGATCCTGGAGGCGGGCGAGTTCGAGGTCGAGCTCGGCCTCTGATCCCCTGATCAGGCAGTACGGCGCCCCGTCCGGAGTTTCCGGGCGGGGCGCCCGCCTGTTCGCCGGGCGCCGGGGCGCCGGGGCACCGGGCACCAAGGAGCGGGGCCACGACGCGTGCGCGCTCCACGGCGCGGGCCCGGCCGGCCGCACCCGGCCCGCACCCGCCCGGCGGCGGACCGGAGCGCGCCGGCCGACGCACCGGCCGGCGCACCGGCCGGACCTCACGCCGTGTAAGTCTCGTCTCACCTGCGGCAAAGGGCGCCCGTGCGCTCCTCCGGGACGGAGGGTCGGCCTTATTGTCTAAACGTCAAACGCCCCAGGGGCCGATGGGCGGCCCCTCCCTAAGGAGCACTCATGACCGCGCCCGTCGTCCACTCGCTGCGCGAACAGATCCGCGAGCACATCGTGGAGGGGATCGTCAGCGGGCGCTGGAAGCCGGGCGAGCGGATCGTGGAGCGGCGGATCGCCACCGAGCTGGAGGTCAGCCAGACGCCGGTGCGGGAGGCGCTGCGCGAACTGGAGTCGCTGCGGCTGATCGAGTCCGCGCCGAACAAGGGCGTACGGGTGCGCAACCTCACGGCCGCCGACCTGGAGGAGATCTACCCGGTCCGGGCCGGCCTGGAGCAGATCGCCGCCGAGCTGGCGGCCGCCCGGCTGGCCGAGGGCACCGCCGTGCTGGAGGCGGAGGTCGCGGCGCTGTACGAGGCGGACCGCGGGGCCGACAGCGAGGCGCAGGTCAGGCACACCGTGGCCTTCCACCGGGAGATGGTGCGGGCGGCCGGGAACAGCGTGCTGCTGCACACCTGGGAAGGCCTGGGCATCGAGGTGTTCACGGCGCTGTCGATCCGGTGGCTCGGGACGCGGCAGCAGTCGTACGCGGAGGAGCACCAGGCGCTCGTCGAGGCGTTCAGGCGCCGGGACCCGGACATCGGCCGCCTCGTGAAGGAGCATGTGCTGGGCTGCGCTCCGCGCGCCGCCCAGCCGCAGGCCTGACGACCCGGCGACTCCGTCCGGCGGCTACGTCCGGCGGCTCCCTCCCGCGGCGTGTCCGGCGTCGCAGCGCAGGACGATCTCCTCGGTGTGTGCTCATACTGAGGGGAGTTGTGTGTCCGCCGGGGCGCTGATCGTGCCACCCGTTGGCCGAGGGAGGCCGCGTGACCTGGGCCGTGTTGTCCCCGTCCACCCTCTCGCGGTCCGTTTTGTCCGCATCTGCGGCAGCTGGATCACTGCTGTCGGGAACTATCCGTACCGTCTCGGAACGGTTGAGTTCCCTGTCCGCGTCGCCGTCGGCGGACCCCGACCCCGGACCGCCTGGTGACCCCACATTCCGGCGGACCGCGGGCGGTGTGCAGATCGAGGTCCGGCGCCTGGGCCGGCCCGGCACGACTTCCGCGGCACGCGAGCTGGAGACCGCCCTGCGCCGGCTGCCGGGGGTGGGCCGCGCCGAGGTGAACGGCGCCTTGGGCTGCGTGTACGTGGGGTGCGGGCCCGAGACCGATCTGGAGGGCGTGCTCGCCCTGGTCTCCGCCGCGGAGGCGGACATGACCGAGGCCAGCGCCGACGGCGAGGAGGAGCCGGGCAGCGGCGCCCGGCGGGCGCCCGGCCCGGTCGGCCTGTCCACGGTGGCGGGGACGGGGATCGCGGCGGCCGCGCAGCTCGGCGCGGGCGTGGTGGCGTTCGGGGTGGCGTCGGCCGGCACCGCCCTGCGGCTGCGCGGACTGCCGCCGGTGGTGCTCTCGGCACTCCAGCTCCTGGAGGCCACGCCGCGGCTGCGCGAGGGCGTCGCGGACCGGTACGGCGAGGCGGCCACGGAACGCGGCTGGACCGCGGCGAACCTGCTCGTCGCCACGCTGACGTTCCGGCCGCTGGGCACCGCGGTGACGACGGTGCTGGCCGGAGCCCGGTACCTGGAGGCGCAGGCCCGCCGCAGGGCCTGGGAGGACTGGTCGCGCAGGCTGGCCGGGCAGGAGGGGACGTACCGGCATGACGCGGTGCCGGCCTGCCGGCGGCCCGCCCCGCTGCCGCCGGGGCCGGGCGAGCGGTACGCCAATCTGGCGGTGCCGGCGTCCCTCGCGGCGTACGGACTCACCGCGGTCGGCACGCTCGACCACGACCGCGGGCTGGCGCTGTTGACCGCCGGGACGCCACGGGCCCCCCGGCTCGGCCGGGAGGCGTTCGCCTCCTCGGTGGCACGGACCCTGTCGGACCGGGGAGCCCTGGTGCTCCGCCCTGAGGCGCTGCGCCGCCTCGACCGGATCGACACTGTCGTCCTCGACGCCCGGGTGCTGGCCACCGGCGGCTGGAGCGTCGAGCACGTGCTGCGCCTGACACCGGCCGGCGAGCCTTCGGAGGCCGGGGGGAACGGCCCGCACGGCGAGCGCCCGGACACGGCGGGCATCAGCCCGTACGGCGAACGCCCCGGTGGCGCCGGGGAGGGCCGGGGCGGCGCTCCCGGTGACGCGTACGGCGACCACCCGGGCGGCGGCGCCGGCGGAGCGGACGGTGACGGACCGGGTGACGACGAGATCCACGCGCGGATCCACGAACTGATCGAGCCGGACGGGCCCCCCGGGTCGCGGGCCCGGCGCCGGGGCGGATCCGCGCGGCGACGGCAGCGGTCGGACTGGGCGCTGGAGCCGTTCCGGGGTCCGGGCTCCGCCCCGGTGTCCGAGGACGCGGCAGCACGGGCGGAGCGGTGGGCCGAGGAGGGTGCCCAGGTGGTGCTGGTCCTGCGGCAGGGCACACCGGTCGCCGTGGCCGCCCTGACCCCCCAACTCCATCCGCTGGCCCACCACTTGGTGCGCGCGGCGGGTCAGTGCGGCGAGGTGCGGCTGGTGGGCGGCCCGCCCGGCCTGCACCGCCGGCTCGGGTTGCCCGGCGCGGTTCCGGCCGGGCGGCGCCGTACGGCCGCGCTGGTGCGTTCCCTGCAGGCCGAGGGCCACGGCGTCGCGGTGGTCACGGCACGCAGCCGGCGCGCCTTCGCCCGTGCGGACCTGGGCATCGGGCTGACCACCGGTGTACGGCACGTGCCGTGGGACGCCCATGTCGCCGCTCCGCCCGAGGCGGTCCACCTGCTGCTCACCGCCGTGCGGGAGGCCCGGCGGGTCAGCGTGGTGTGCACCCGTGTCGAAGGGGCCGGCGCCCTGGCGGCCTCCGCGTTCGCCCTCCTCACGCCCCGTCCGGGCGCCTGGGCGCGGGCCCGTCCGGTGGCCGAGGGGGTGACCGTCACCGGGATCGTCCTCGGCTTCTGGGCGGGCCGGCAGCTGCGCGCCCGCCCGGCTCCGGCGGCCGTCGAGCGCACCGCCTGGCACGCCATGACGGTACGTCAGGTGATGGCGCGGCTCGGCACCTCCTCCCGGGGACTGGACGAGGCCGAGGCCGCCCGGCGCCGGCAGGCCGACGCCGGTGCCCGGCATGACGGCCCCGTCACACTCGCGGGCCGGATCATGGAGGAGCTGGCCAATCCGCTCACCCCCGTCCTGGCGATCGGCGGCGGCATCTCGGCGGCCCTCGGCTCCGTGGTCGACGCCGTGCTCATCGGCGGCGCCCTGGGCGTGGACGCCCTGGTGGGCGGGGTGCAGCGGCAGCGGGCCGACCGTGCCGCGGAGCGGCTGGTCGAGGCGACGTCGGTACAGGTGAGGGTGCGCCGCGCGGGCCGGGCCGAGCCGGTCGAGGCGCCCGCCGAGCAGCTGGTGCGCGGCGACGTGATCGAGCTGCGGGCCGGTGACGCGGTCCCGGCGGACTGCCGGCTGGTCCGGGCGACCGGACTGGAGGCCGACGAGTCGGCGCTCACCGGGGAGTCGCTGCCCGTCGCCAAGAGCGCCGCGCCCAGTGCGGCGCGGGCCGTGGCGGAGCGGACGTCCATGCTCTACCAGGGCACGACCGTGGCCGCGGGGCAGGCCCTGGCCGTGGTGGTCGCCACCGGGACGGCCACCGAGGCGGGCAGCGCGGCGCAGGCGGCCCCCGAGGACGGACCGCCCCAGAGCGGTGTGGAGCGGCGCCTGAAGGAGCTGGGCCGGTGGTTCCTGCCGATGTCCGTCGCCTCGGGAATCGCGCTCCTCGTCGTCGACCTGCTGCGCAGGCGACCGCTGGGCGCCGCACTAGGATCCGCGGTGAGCCTGTGCGTCGCGGCGGTGCCCGAGGGGCTGCCGTTCGTCGCCACGGTCGCGGAGCTGGCCGCGGCCCGCCGTCTGTCCACCCGCGACACCCTGGTGCGCAGTGCCTCCACCATCGAGGCGCTGGGACGCACCGACGTGCTGTGCTTCGACAAGACCGGCACGCTCACCGAGGGCAGGATCAGCCTCCAGCAGGTCTCCGACGGGCTGGAACGCCGTCCGCCGGACCGGCTCACCCCGGCGCTGCGCCGGATCGTCGCCACGGCGGCCCTGGCGGGTCCGGGGGGTCCGGCCTCGGCGCTCACCCACCCCACCGACCGTGCCATCGCGGCCGGAGCGGAACTGCTCGGGGCCGCCCCGGCCCGGGCCGCCGGACTCGGCACGGACACCTGGGAACGGGTGGCGGAACTGCCGTTCGAGCCGGGGCGCGGCTACCACGCGGTGCTGGGGCGGTCGGACGCGCAGACGCGGATCGTCGTGAAGGGGGCGCCGGAGATCGTGCTGGCCCGCTGCGACCGGATCCGCCGCGACGGCGACGACACACCCTTCACGGAGCGGCAACGCGAGGAGTTCGAGGCCGAGGTCGACCGGCTGGCCCGGCAGGGCCTGCGCGTGCTGGCGGTCGCCGAGCACGTCCTGGCCCCGGAGGCGCCCCGGGACGAGGCCGCGCTCGCCCGCTTCGCCGATCTCAGCGAGCTGGGCCTGGACCGGCTGTGCCTGCTGGGCCTGCTGGGACTCGCGGACCCGGTGCGGGCCACGGCGGCCGAGAGCGTGGACCGGCTGGCCACGGCAGGGGTACGGGTCGTCATGCTCACCGGGGACCATCCCAGCACCGCCGCCGCGATCGCCAGGGAGCTGCGGCCCGGACAGGAGCCGCGGCTGATGACCGGGGCGGACCTGGACGCCCTCGACGACACCCGGCTCGCCGGGGCGTTGACGGACGTCTCGGTGTTCGCCCGGGTGACTCCGGCGCACAAGGTCCGGGTGGTCACCGCGCTGCGCTCGGCGGGCCGGATCGTGGCGGTCACCGGCGACGGCGCCAACGACGCGCCCGCGATCAGGATGGCCGACGTCGGCATCGCCCTGGGCTCCCGGGCGACCCCCGCGGCCCGCTCCGCCGCCGACATGGTGGTCACCGACGACCGCATCGAGACCGTCGTCGACGCCATCGTCGAGGGCCGGGCCATGTGGGCCTCGGTGCGCAAGGCGCTGGGCGTCCTGCTCGGCGGGAACGTCGGGGAGATCGCCTTCACCCTGACGACCGGCCTGCTGGCCGGCGGCAGTGCGCTGAACGCACGCCAGCTCCTGCTGGTCAACCTGCTCACGGACATGCTGCCCGCGCTGGCGATCGCCGCCCGGCCGCCGGCCGACCGCCCGGACGAGCTGCTCGCCGAGGGGCCCGAGACCTCGCTGGGAGCGGCCCTCACCCGCCAGATGCGGCTGCGTGCCGTCGCCACCACGTCGGCGGCCGCCGGTGCCTGGCTGGTGGCCCGGGCGACCGGCACCCGGGGGCGCGCCGACACCGTCGGCCTGGTGGCCCTGGTGGCTTCCCAGCTCTTCCAGACGCTGGCGGACGCGGGCCGGGACCGCCTGGTCGCCCTGGCCGTGGTGGGGTCCCTTGCGGCGCTGGCCGTGGTGGTGACCGTGCCGGGGCTCAGTCACTTCTTCGGCAGCCGGCCGCTGGGGCCCGTGGGCTGGACGATCGCCCTGGGGGCGGCGGCGGTGTCCGCGGTGGCGCCGGCCGTGGTGCGGGGCGCCGCCGGTGCCACCGGGCGGAACGGATGGGGCTGACCGGGCCGACCGGGCCGACGACCGGCCCGACTGGGCAGGAAGCGGAACAGACTCATCCGGAAAGTTGGAGTTCACCCGCAGGACACCTGGACGAAGCCTCCCGGACCAGATGACACCGGACAAAGGAGATGTCCCCAGAACGATGCACATGAAAGTCGGATGAACCATGCCGCACCTCCTCACCTCGATCCTGACCCGCGCCGCGGTCGGCCTGCTCGAGACCGCCGTGATGCACCTGTCCGTCCTGCTCTGGAAGTCGCTCGTCACCGGCGGCCGTCCGGCGGCCGCCCACGCCTGACCCGCCCGCCCCCGGACCCGCGTCCGTCCCGCCCCCGCCGGATCCCCGCAACCGGCGAGGGATTCCTGGGCTTTTGCCCGACATTGACGGTTTACCGACGCCAGGGAATGGAAGGCGGTGGGGGAGACGCCTCCTTCACTCAGGGTTCCCACCACGGGAGGACGGAGATGACTGCCCCACAGGCCCAGCCCACACCCCAGCAGCAACCGACACCGCCCCCGTCCGGGACGGCTCACACACCGCCGCCGTGGACGAAGACGACCCAGGCGGAGTCCACGGCCGGCCAGGCCGAGCGACCGCCCGAGGCGCCCACCGGGCGCCACGACGGGGGTGCCGCCGAACGGCTGCAGCACGCGGGCGGCAAGGTCATGCACCTGCACACCGCGCACCCGCGGGTTCCCATCCCGTACGTGACCCCGGGCGACATGTTCACCGGCGCCCGCTCGGCCGCCTCATGGCTCCCCTCCCCGCGCAAGCTGGCCTTCTACGGCGTCCTCGGCGGCATGGCCGCGCTCGAGGTCCTGGAGTGGCCGGTCGCGGTCGCCATCGGCGCCGCCACGGAAGTGATCACCCGCGAGCAGACGCAGCGGCAACGCGCCGAGCAGGAGCAGCGCGGGCAGCCCGCCGCCGAGACCCCGGCCCGGACGGAGCCGGGCAGGCCCCCACAGCCGGCGATGGGATGACGCGCACCTTCCGCCCCGGACGGATGGGGCCGCACACCGAAGGGTGTGCGGCCCCACCGGTCTGTGCGGCACCGTCGGCCCGTAAGGCACCACCGGCCTGTACGGCACCCCGGCCCGTGCGGCACCACCGGCCTCTGCGGTCCCACCCCGCCTGTGCGCGTACGGACGGGGCTCCGGCGCACACGTAACCCCGCCACAGCTCAGGTGAGCAGGGAAAACGCGGCACGGCGTGCCCAAACCCCTGGCACGCGATGCCAATTTTTCGGTCAGCGAGAGATTTTCCGCTTCACCCTTTGATCGATCATCGATCACGGAGTTAGAGTCGCCGACGGGCTTCCACCCAAGCCCCACCGCCCTGTCCTGCCAAAGACCAAGGGCACCCCGAACCCTTACCGATGAGGGAACCCCCTTCGACTGAGGAAGGCGGCGACATGACCGACCCCAACGCCATCCAGCCGAGCGCGCTCGACCAGCTCCCCGACCGGGACCCGGAGGAGACCGCCGAATGGCAGGCCTCCCTGGACGCCGTCGCCAAGGCGGCCGGGCCTCACCGGGCCGCGTACCTGATGCGCCGCACGCTGGAGCGCGCCGAGGCGGGCGGCATCGCGCTGCCGAAGCTCCTTGAGACCGACTACGTCAACACCATCCCGACCGCCGCCGAGCCGTCCGTGCCCGGCGACGAGGAGATGGAGCGGAAGATCACCGCGTGGAACCGCTGGAACGCGGCCGCGATGGTCACCCGCGGCTCCAAGTACGGTGTCGGCGGCCACATCGCCACCTTCGCCTCCGCCGCCTGGCTGTACGAGACCGGCTTCAACCACTTCTTCAAGGGCAAGGAGGCCGACGGGTCCGGCGACCAGCTCTACATCCAGGGCCACGCCTCCCCCGGCATCTACGCCCGCGCCTTCCTCGACGGCCGGCTGAACGAGACCCACCTCGACAACTTCCGCCAGGAGGCGGGCGGCAACGGCCTCCCGTCGTACCCGCACCCGCGGCGCCTGCCCTGGCTGTGGGAGTTCCCGACGGTGTCGATGGGCCTCGGCCCGCTGTCGGCGATCTACCAGGCGCGGTTCAACCGCTACCTCACCAACCGCGGCATCAAGGACGTCTCCGCGTCCCACGTCTGGGCCTTCCTCGGCGACGGCGAGATGGACGAGCCCGAGTCGACGGCGGCCCTCGCGCTCGCCGCCCGTGAGGAGCTCGACAACCTCACCTTCGTCATCAACTGCAACCTGCAGCGCCTCGACGGCCCGGTCCGCGCCAACTTCAAGATCGTGCAGGAGCTGGAGGCCCAGTTCCGCGGCGCCGGCTGGAACGTGATCAAGACGCTGTGGGGCTCGGCCTGGGACGAGCTGTTCCAGCTCGACACCACCGGCGCGCTCGTACGCCGCCTGCGCGAGGTACCCGACGCCCAGGTGCAGACGTACCAGACGCGCGACGCCGCCTACATCCGCGAGGACTTCTTCGGCAAGGACCCGGCGCTCGTCGAGATGGCGAAGCTGCTGAGCGACGACAAGATCCTCGAGTGCTTCCACCTCTCCCGCGGTGGTCACGAGGCGCGCAAGGTGTACGCCGCGTACAAGGCCGCCGTCGAGTTCAAGGGCGCGCCGACCGTGATCCTGGCCCAGACGGTCAAGGGCCACACCCTCGGCGAGGGCTTCGCGTCGAAGAACGCCAACCACCAGATGAAGAAGCTGACGGTGGACGAGTTCAAGACAATGCGCGACCTGCTCGAACTGCCCATCAGGGACAGCGACTTCGTCGACGGGGTCGTCCCCTACGGCCACCCGGGCGCCGACTCCCCCGAGGTCCGCTACCTCCAGGAGCGCCGCGCGGCCCTCGGCGGCCCGGCCCCGGCCCGCCGTACGCACGCGCTCGCGCCGCTGCCCGCCCCGGCGGAGAAGGCGTTCGCCTCCTTCGACAAGGGCTCCGGCTCGCAGAACGTCGCCACCACCATGGCCTTCGTCCGCCTGGTCAAGGACCTGGTCCGCGACAAGGAGACCGGCAAGCGCTGGGTGCCGATCGTCCCCGACGAGGCGCGCACCTTCGGCATGGAGTCGCTGTTCCCGTCGCTCGGCATCTACTCGCCGAAGGGCCAGACGTACGAGCCGGTCGACCGTGACCAGCTGATGTACTACAAGGAGGCCAGGAACGGCCAGATCCTCAACGAGGGGATCACCGAGGCCGGCTCGATGGCCGACTTCATCGCCGCTTCGACGTCGTACGCGACGCACGGCGAGGCGATGATCCCCTTCTACATCTTCTACTCGATGTTCGGCTGGCAGCGCACGGCCGACCAGATGTGGCAGCTCGGCGACCAGCTCGGCCGCGGCTTCCTCGTCGGCGCGACGGCGGGCCGCACCACGCTGACCGGCGAGGGTCTGCAGCACGCCGACGGCCACTCCCCCGTCATCGCCGCGACCAACCCGGCCGCGCTGACGTACGACCCGGCCTTCGCGTACGAGATCGCCGTCATCGTCAAGGACGGTCTGCGCCGGATGTACGGCGAGGCGGCGCCGGGTGAGGACCCGAACGTCTTCTACTACCTGACCGTCTACAACGAGCCGCTGCCGCAGCCCGCGAAGCCGGCCGGCCTCGGCATCGACGAGGGCATCGTCAAGGGCCTGTACCGCTTCAACACGGCGGAGTCGGCGGGGCTCACCCCGGCCGCCAACGCCCCGCGGATCCAGCTCCTCGGTTCCGGTACGGCGATCCACTGGACGCTCGAGGCGCAGAAGCTGCTCGCCGAGGACTGGGGCGTGGCCGCCGACGTGTGGTCCGCGACCTCGTGGAGCGAGCTGCGCCGCGACGCGCTCGAGGCCGACGCGGCCCTGCTGCGCGGCGAGGAGCGGGTGCCGTTCGTCCGTCAGGCGCTGCAGGGCGCCGAGGGGCCGGTGCTGGCGGTCTCCGACTACATGCGCCAGGTCCCGGACCAGATCGCGCAGTGGGTCGAGCAGGACTGGTCCTCCCTGGGCGCGGACGGCTTCGGCCTGTCCGACACCCGTGAGGCGGCCCGCCGCCACTTCGGTGTCGACGCGCAGTCGGTGGTCGTCGCGGCGCTGGCCCAGCTGGCCCGGCGCGGCGAAGTCAAGGCGACGGCCGTGAAGGAAGCGCGCGAGAAGTACGGCCTGTAGGTCGTCGCTTCGGCGGAAGGGGCACGGCGGTTCCGCCGTGCCCCTTCGTTGTCGGTGCTCCCCGGCATGATGGTCCGCATGCGCGCTGCCCGGCTGATCAAGATGGTGCTGCTGCTGCAGTCCCGGCCCGCCATGACCGCCGCCGAGCTGGCGCGGGAGCTGGAGGTGTCGGAGCGGACGGTCACCCGGGACGCGCAGGCGCTCTCCGAGGCGGGGGTGCCGGTGTACGCCGAGCGGGGGCGGGCCGGCGGGTACCGGCTGGTCGGCGGCTACCGGACACGGCTGACCGGGCTGGCCCGCGGTGAGGCCGAGGCGTTGTTCCTGAGCGGGGTGCCGGGGGCGCTGCGGGAGATGGGGCTGGAGGACGCGGCCTCGGCGGCCCGGCTGAAGGTGTCGGCCGCGCTGCTGCCGTCCCTCCGGGACGCCCCGCGGACGGCGGCGCAGCGGTTCCATCTGGACGCTCCGGGCTGGTTCCAGGAGCCGAGGACGCCCGAGCTGCTTCCGGTGGTGGCGGAGGCGGTGTGGGACGACCGGCGGGTCCTGGCCCGTTACCGCCGGGGCGAGGGCGATGTGGAGCGGGAGCTGGAGCCGTACGGGCTCGTGCTCAAGGCGGGGGTCTGGTACCTGTGCGCCCGGGTGGTCGAGCCGGGGACGGGCGCGAGGACCGGTGTCTTCCGGACGTACCGGATCGACCGGTTCACGGATGTGCGGACGCTGGAGGAGCGTTTCGTCCGTGACGAGGACTTCGACCTGCCGGGCTACTGGGCCGAACAGGCCGAGCGGTTCGCCCGCTCGATCCTGCGCGCCGAGGTGGTCGTACGGCTGTCGGAGGCGGGCGTCCGCAGGCTGCCGTACACCGTGGACCCCGTGGCGGCCAGGGATGCGCTGGCACAGGCCGGGGAGGCCGACGGGCAGGGGTGGGTGACGGTCGCGCTCCGGGTCGAGTCCGAGGAGGTGGCGCACACCCAGCTCACCGCCCTCGGCCCGGAGGCCGAGGTGCTCTCCCCCGCGTCACTGCGGCGGCGCTTCGCCGAGGACGCGGCGCGGCTGTCGGGGCTGTACCGCGGCTGACGGTCCCCGCCCTCGCCCGACGGTCCCCGCCCTCGCCCCGACGCCTCGGCCGCCCGCGAGCGCGCCCGGACGGGGCCGTACCGCGGCCGGCAATCGCCTTCACTCCGGGTGCGTGCCACCCGTCGAGGCACGATGCTGGGACGCGTGATGGACGAGACGGAGTTCTGGGAGATGGTCGACGCCACCCGCGAGGCCGCCGAGGGCGATCCCGAGGAGCAGGCGGACCTGCTCCTCGACCGGCTCCTGCAGATGGAGCCGGACATGGTCCTGGACTTCGCCCGTCACTTCGAGGCGCGGTACAACCGCGCGTACACCTGGGATCTGTGGGGTGCCGCCTGGGTGCTGCTCGACGGGGCCAGCGACGACGCGTTCGACTTCTTCCGGTGCTGGCTGATCGGGCAGGGCCGGGAGGTCTACGAGGGCGCCGTGCACGACCCGGACTCGCTCGCCGACCTGCTGGACGACTTCGACGAGGAGATCGACGGCGACGGCGAGGAGCTGGGCTACGCGGCCGACGAGGCCTACGAGCAGCTCACCGGGACCGTCGCCCCGGACCTGGGCATCGCGCCCGCCCCGGCTGAGCCCGAGGGCACACCGGTCGACTTCGAGAACGAGCAGGCGCTCGCGGAGCGGTATCCGCGGCTGTGGGAGCGCTTCAAGGAGTGATCCGCCTCTTCCCCGGAACCCCAGGGCCCTGAAGCGGGTTCCGCGGCCGCCGGGGTGCTCAGGCCGCGGTGCGGCGGCGGGTGCTGTCCGAGGGGATGTAGGCCTGCGCGGGCTCGGCCCTGACGGCGTGGTGCAGCGGCGCCTTGTTGGCCTGCTCCAGGGCGGACGCGGTGGTCGCGGCCGGTCCCAGGACGACCGCGGCGACGGCGCAGACGACCGTCCAGGGCCTGCGGGCGGCCCCGGTCCGGCCGGCCTTCCGCTCGACGGTCCCCGTGGTCTCGGTACGGCTGCTGTTCATGTTCCCCACCTCCGGTCGGCTTGTGTCGTGCATGACCGTAGGACGCGGGGATGGGAGGACCCTGAACGCCGGCTGAGGCGTTTCTGTGAACGCCTCAGCCGGTCCTGCCCTGCAGCCGGGCCGCCGCCCGGCGGATCTCCGGCAGGCGGGCGCTGAGGGCCGCTCCCGGGCAACTGGTCATGTAGCCGTCGCCGTGGCCGGCCAGGGCGGGCAGAACGGCCGTGACGCCGGCGGCGTACCGGCTGCCGCTGTTGCTGGAGGTCAGGCGGACGTCCTTGCGCGGATCGGTGTCGGACGGGCCGAGTTTCCAGGCGGCGAGGGCGGCGATCGCGTCGATCATCGGCTGCGGGACCTCGACGCCCGCGGTGAAGGTGCCGAGGGCGGCGATGCCCGTCGTGCGGTGGTTGAAGCCCTGGGTGTGCGCGCCGGTGACGGGGCGGTCGACGCCGCCGGCCCGGCCCTCGTAGATGGTTCCGCAGCGGTCGACGAGGAAGTTGTAGCCGATGTCGTCCCAGTCCCGGCCGCCGGTCTGGCCCGCGTACAGGTGGCGGATGACACGGGGTGCGTCGACGCAGTCGTAGCCGTTGGGTGAGTCGGTGTGGTGGACGAAGACGGCCACCACCTCGTCGTCGTAGCGCGGGGGCGGCTGCCGGCGTCCGGCGAGGTCGGCCAGCCACGCGGAGCGGGGCAGGATGCGGGGGCGGGCGGCGGTGTGCGGGGTCGCCGGGCGCCCTCCGGCCGGGTGGGCGGAGCGGGCGGCCAGGGCGGTCGTTGCGGCGTGCTCGACGCCCTCCGCGCACAGCACCAGGGCGACGGCCGCTGCGAGCCCGGGCAGGCCGCCCAGGAGCACGAGGAGCGGGCCCGGCAGCCGTGCCGGGCGCCGTCCCCACGTCCCCCGCACGCGGCGGGGGATTCGGATGGCAGGCATGAGCCCACTGTCGGCCGGTTCCGCTCCGCTCGCGATGTGTGCTGTGCCACCCGGTGGAACCATCGTCCCGGTCCGCTACGTTTCCGGTGGTAAGCCCTGTCCGGCCCGATCCGCCGGACGCCCCCGGGTACGGCCGGCCGGTTCACCGCCCGCGCACGGCTCGCTCCCGGCTGATCACCGGGCCCGTCCCGTACGTACTGGAGGATCCGAGAGAGAGGCGGCTCCGTGGACCTGCTCGACATCGCGCTGGTGCTGGTGGCCCTGGCGTACGCCGGCTCCGGATACCGGCGCGGACTGCTGGCCGGCTGCGTCTCGCTGGCCGGGTTCGTGGGCGGCGCGGTGGTGGGCGTGTGGGTGCTGCCGTGGGTGATGGACCTGGTGGCCCCGGGCACGACGGCGGCGACGGTGACCGCGGTGCTGACGGTGCTGGTCCCGGCGGCGCTGGGCCACGAACTGGCGGGACGGCTGGCGCTGCGGCTGCGCCGGGAGCTGGACCGGGGCCCGCTCAGGGTGGCCAACGGGATCGGCGGCGCGGCGGCGAACGCGGTGGCGGTGCTGGTCGTGGCGTGGGTGGCGGCGAGCGTGCTGGGGGCGTCCTCGTCGGCGGCCGTGACGTCGGCGATCCGGGACTCCCGGCTGCTCGGGACGGTGCAGGACGCGATGCCGGACACCACCCCGGCGTGGTTCTCGCGGGCCACATCCGCGCTGACCGAGGCGGGCTTCCCCCAGGTGTTCAACCCGTTCGAGGCCGAATCGACGGCCGAGGTCGCCAGGCCCTCCGGCGACAGCGTCACGGCGAGTGCGACGAACGCGGCCAAGCTGAGCACGGTGAAGGTCGAGGGCGTCTCGGGCGACCAGGGCCGCGAGGGCAGCGGGTTCGTGTACGCGCCGGAGCGCGTGATGACCAACGCCCACGTGGTGGCCGGCATCGACGAGCCGACCGTACGCGTCGGGGGCGTGGGGCGGTCGTACGAGGCGCGGGTGGTGCTGTTCGATCCGGGCGAGGACGTGGCCGTGCTGTACGTGCCCGGTCTGCGGGCGCCGGTCCTGCGGTTCGACGGCACGGCCTCCCGCGGGGACTCCGCGGTCGTCGCCGGCTATCCCCAGGACGGCGGCCTCGACCTGCAGGCGGCGACGGTCGCGGGCCGGGTCGACGCGACCGGCCGGAACATCTACAACGACGCGACCGTCACCCGCGAGATCTACTCGATCCGCTCCACGGTCCGCCCCGGCAACTCCGGTGGCCCGCTGCTGACCACGGACGGCCGGGTCTTCGGCGTCGTCTTCGCCCGCTCCACCTCGGACGTCGAGACGGGCTACGTCCTGACGGCGGCCGAGGTCGCGGACGACGCGGAGCGGGCGGCCACGGCGACGACACCGGTGGACACCGGCGCGCTGATCACGTCGTAGTCGTCCCGCCGGTCACAGGGAGCGGCCCATGAGGACGTCGTCGACGTACTCCCCGCCGAGCAGGAACTCCTCCGGCAGCACGCCTTCCACCACGAATCCCTCGGACTCGTAGAGCTTGCGGGCGGGGGTGTTGTGGGCGAGGACGCGCAGGGTGACGCGGCGGGCGCCGCGCCGGCGGGCCTCCTCGACGGCCGCCCGGATCAGCGCCCGTCCGGCGCCCCGGCCGCGCGCCTCGTTCGCGACGGCGAGGCCCTGGATCTGGCGGACGTGCGCGTTGCAGGCGAGCGGGGTCGGGAAGCCGAGGAGGACGTAGCCGGCGACGCGGCCGTCGACCTCGGCGACCAGGCAGTCCTCGGGGGCGTGGCGCTCGCTGAAGAAGGGGGAGAAGGGCGGCTGCGGCTCGGGCGTGACCGCGTGCAGCCGGGACCAGGTCAGACGGTCGATCAGACCGAGCGCCTCGTCGTCGGCGGGTCTGGCGGTGCGTATGCGCGGTGCTGGGGGCTCGGACATGAACGTCACCCTATGACCCGGACACCGGATCACAACGGGGGTTTTACGGGCGCACGCGGCAGGATGGCCGCATGGAACGTAGGCGAATCGCGGTGGCCGGCGCGTCCGGTCTCATCGGCAGCGCCCTGGTGCGGTCCCTGACCGCGGACGGGCACGAGGTGGTGCGTCTGGTGCGGCGGGCGCCCCGAGGGGCCGGCGAGGTGCGGTGGGATCCCGAGCGGGGCCGGATGGACCGGGCCGGGCTCGCCGGGTGCGACGCCGTGGTCAACCTGGCGGGCGCCGGGGTGGGCGACCGGCGGTGGACCGAGGAGTACAAGAAGCGGATCCACGACAGCCGGGTGAACGGGACGGCGGCGCTCGCGCGGGCGGTCGCCGAACTGGACGCGCCGCCGCGGGTGTTCGTCAACGGCAGTGCGATCGGCCGCTACGGCGAGACGGGGGACCGGGCCGTCGACGAGAGCGCGCCCGCCGGACACGGGTTCCTGCCGGAGCTGTGCGTGGAGTGGGAGGCGGCCGCGGCTCCGGCGCAGGAGGCGGGCGTACGGACGGTGTTCACCCGGACCGGGCTGGTGGTGGCGCGCGGCGGTGGCGCCTGGGGACGGCTGTTCCCGCTGTTCACCGCGGGCCTCGGCGGGCGGTTGGGCGACGGCCGGCAGTACTGGTCGTACATCGCGCTGCACGACGAGGTCGCGGCGATCCGGCACCTCCTCGACCGCGACGACCTGTCGGGGCCGTTCAACCTGACCGCGCCCGAGCCGCTGACGAACCGTGAGATCACCGAGGCCATGGGACGGGTGCTGCACCGGCCGACGCTGTTCGCCGTGCCGGCGCCGGTGCTGCGCGCGGTGCTGGGCGAGATGGCCGCGGACGTGCTGGGCAGCGCACGGGTGGTGCCGAAGCGGCTGCTGGCGTCCGGGTTCACCTTCGCGTTTCCCGGGATCGAGGACGCGATCCGAGCGGCCTGAGACCCGCCGGGACCACATGCGACCGCTGTGCGACCGTGCCCTGTCCATGCGCGACTGTTCCCGACCGATCACGGCCCTACCCTCGATCCGAACTCGGGTATCCCGGACGCCCGTTGGGGGCATGACGTCTCCACCGGCCGCGCAACCTCGAGGCGAGGAGGGGCACGTGCTTGAGCCCGCGTACCAGGCAGACGTCGTCGTGGTGGGAGCCGGGGTCGCCGGCCTCTCCGCGGCCCATCGGCTGATCAGTGCAGGAGTGACGACGGCGGTGCTGGAGGCCGCCCCCTGTGTGGGTGGCCGCATGGCGACCGAGAAGGTCGACGGCTTCCGGCTCGACCACATCGGCCAGCTGCTGTCCACGGCGTATCCCGAACTGGCGCTGACCCCGGGGCTGGATGCGCTCGTCCTGCGCCCGTTCGCCCCCGGGGTGCTGCTGCACAGCGACGGGCGCCGTCATCGCGCGGGCGCGCAGACGAGCGCAGGGGGCGCAAGGGGCGCACTGCACGCCGTGCGCGCCCTCGCGAGCGCCCCCCGGCCGGGGGCGCTGCCCAGGCCGCGCCCAGGGGCCTCCCGGGCGGTGCCGCTGTCCGGCAGGCGGGCGGGCACGCCCTGGCAGGCCGGGCCCGCGCCCCGGGTACGGGCCGGCGCGCCGCTGGGCACCGCCGTGGACCAGGCCCGGCTCGGCGCGGCGCTCACCCGGCTCGCGGCCACCCCCGCCGAACGGCTGCTGCGCCGGCCGGAGGCGCCGGCCGCCGAGGCCCTCGCCGCCCGCGGACTGCCCGCCCGCACGATCGACGGCTTCCTGCGGCCCCTGCTCGCCGCGCTCCTGTGCGACCCGGACCTCACCACCTCCAGCCGCTGCGCCGACCTCGCGCTGCGCGCCTTCGCGGCCGGGCGGCTGTGTCTGCCGGAGGGCGGGGCCGAGGTGCTGCCGGAGCTGCTCGCACGCACCCTGCCGCAGGGCACCGTGCACACCGGCGTGCGGGCCACCGCGGTCTCCACGACGTCGGTGACCACCGCCGAGCACGGCGAGTTCCGCTGCCGCGCGGTCCTCGTCGCCACCGACGCGCGCACCGCCGCCGAGCTGCTGCCCGGTCTGCGGGTGCCCGACTTCCACCCGGTGACGGTCCTGCACCACACCACGGACGACCCGCCCTCCACCGGAGCGTCGCTCCTCCTCGACGCCGACCGCGGCGGCCCGGTCGCCCACACGGCGATCACCAGCCGCGTCGACCCGAGTCGCGCGCCCGCCGGCCGCACGCTGATCTCCTCCACGGTCCTGGGCACACCCCCGCCCGGCGTGGACACCGCGGTCCGCATGCACCTCTCCCGCCTCTACGGCACCTCGACCGCCCGCTGGGAGACGCTGGCCGTGCACCACACCCCCGAGGCGGTCCCCGCCATGCGCGCCCCGCACGATCTGCGCCGCCCGGTCCGGCTGCTGGCGGGCCTGTACGTGTGCGGCGACCACCGGGACACCAGCACCGTGCAGGGCGCGCTGCACTCCGCCCACCGGGCGGCGGCGGCCATCCTGTCCGACCTCGGCGCGGCGGGCTCGCTCCACGCGGCGGACCCGGTACGGACGGTGCCGAAGGCGGCGTAGGCGGTTGACCGGACCCGGGACCCGGTGGGACCGGCGGTCGGGGGCGGAACCCGCTCAGGGCCGGCAGCGCGGGTCCGGCAGCGGCCCCACGGGGACGGGACGGGTAAGGGCGGCGGGGGGTGACGAACCCCGCCTGACGGGGGGGACGAGGAGCCCTCGCCTGACGGGGCGACGGGGAACTCCCGTCAGGGCAGGGGCGCGAACCCCCGCCCCCCGAGTCACCCGGGGGGCGACGAAACCGCCTGGCGGGGGATGAGGAGCCCTCGCCTGACGGGGGACGAGGAACTCCCGCCAGGCAGGGACGCACGCGAACCCCCGCCCCCGGGTCACCCGAGCGCCGCCACCTTGTCGCGGTACGTCCGTACCGGCGCCGCGTCCTTGTACGGCTCCAGCCGGCGTTCGAAGTCCCTGACGTACTCCACCGCCCGCACCGACCGCATCTCCGCCGCCTGTCCCGCCGCCTCAGCCGCCAGCTGGCAGGCCTGGTCGAGTTCGCCGAGGCCGAGGCGGGCGGAGGCGAGGACGACCCGGCAGAAGAGCCGGCTGCGGGCGTAGGCGGCGGGGCGGAGCTGGAGGGAGCGTTCGGCGTGCTGCGCCGCGGCGCGGAACTGCTGCAGGTCGCGGTGGCAGTGCCCGAACTCGTCGGCGAGCTGCCCCTCGTCGAAGTACCGCGCCCAGAACGGCACCTCGTCCCCCGTCTTGGCCGCCTCCAGCGCGCGCTCGGCCCGTACCAGCGACGCGGTGCAGGCGCGCACCTCGCCGAGCACCCCGTGCCCGCGCGCCTCGGCCGCGTGCAGCAGGGCCTGGACCACGGGCGGGGCGTTGGTGCCGGCGCCCTGCTGGGCGACGCGCGCGAGCTGCACGGCCTCGCGGCCGTGGCCCAGGTAGACGGCCTGACGGCTCATGGTGACGAGGACGAAGGAGCCGTACGCCCGGTCCCCCGCGGCCTGGGAGAGGCGCAGGGCCTGGACGAAGTAGCGCTGGGCCAGTCCGTGCGCGGCGATGTCGAAGGAGGTCCAGCCCGCGAGGCGGGTGAGGTCCGCCGCGGCGCCGAAGAGGCGGCGGCCGGTCTGCTCGCCGTAGGTGCCGCGCAGCATCGGCTCGCACTCGTGCTCCAGGTAGCGCACGAGGGCCTGGCGGGCATGACCGCCGCCGTACATGTTGTCCAGGGTGCGGAAGAGCTCGCCCACCGAGCGCAGGGCGGCGATGTCGCCGCCGGTGACGCGCTGGCCGGGGCCCCGCTCGGCCGTGCCGCGCTGCCGGGGTACGCCGAGCGCGCCCGGCACGAGCGCGGCCGTGGACCTGGGCGGGACTACCTGCGGGGAGGCGGGCCCGGTCTGCCCGGTCCGGGCGGACGGGCGGCTCTGCGCCGGCAGCCGGCCGGACTGCTCACCTGGACCGCGGGCGACCTTCTCGTCGGCCCGGCCGATCAGCCAGTCCCTGCTGGGGACCACGAGACCCGCCGGGGTGAAGGCGATCTTGCGCAGCTCGGCGTGGCTGCCGGAGTCCTTGCGCCACAGCCCGCCGACGATGTCGATGGCCTCCTCGGGCGTACCGGCGAACTCCAGCCCGGCATACACGGGGGCGCACGCGTCCAGACCGAGGTCCTGCGCGGTCAGCCGGCGCCCCAGGCGACGGGTGAACACCTCGGCGATGAGGGCGGGGGTGGTGCCGCGGGGCTGCTGTCCGCGCAGCCATCGTGTGACGGAGGTCTTGTCGTATCTGAGATCGAGCCCGTGCTCGAGGCCGAGCTGATCGACGCGCCGGGCCAGACCCGCGTTGGAGAAGCCCGCTTCTGCGATGAGCGCGGCGAGCTGGCGGTTGGGAGTGCGCTGCGCGGGTCGTTCCGTCATCTGCGGTGCGGTCTCCTGCCTTCCGGGCTCTGAAGTGCCCGGATTGCCCTGTGAGCAGCCCTAATGGCCTGGTGAACGGCGCGAATGTAGCGGAGCGTAGCCAGTCGATCGCACATCTCGACGTTCATTCATCCGATCGTGTGAGGATTGGCCGCGGGGCTGACGCGTGACGGGCGGACGTACAGTGGCTTGGGCGCGTTACGCGCCTGGCACGACTGTCGCTGAGCTGCACTGCCGTATCGCCTTAGGGAGGCGCTTGCCGTGAGTGGGTTGCGGTTCGTTCGCATGGGCTTCGGAACGGACGCCGTGGAGTACCAGGAGGCGTGGGACGAGCAGCGCCGGGTGCACGCGGCCCGGTTCGCCGACGAGGTCCCCGACACCGTGCTGCTCCTGGAGCACCCGCCGGTGTACACGGCGGGGCGGCGCACGGCCGACGACGAACGGCCGCTGGACGGCACCCCCGTCATCGACGTGGACCGGGGCGGCAAGATCACCTGGCACGGGCCGGGCCAGCTGGTGGGGTACCCCATCCAGAAGCTCCCGCGCCCCGTGGACGTGGTGGCGCACGTTCGGCGCCTGGAGGAGGCGCTGATCCGCACCTGCGCGGAGTTCGGCCTGGAGACCACCCGGGTCGAGGGCCGCAGCGGGGTGTGGGTGCTCGGCGATCCGGTGGAGCGGCGCCCGGCGCTCGGCGGCCTGTCCCTGGACTTCGACCCGCGGCTCACCGACGAGGAGTTCGACCCGCGGCTCAACGGGCCGGAGTACGCCCCCTCCAACGCCGGGCAGCGCCGCGAGGACCGCAAGATCGCCGCCATCGGCATCCGCGTCGCCAAGGGCGTCACCATGCACGGCTTCGCGCTGAACGTGAACCCCGACAACAAGTGGTTCGACCGGATCATCCCGTGCGGGATCCGCGACGCGGGGGTCGCCTCCCTCGCCGGCGAGCTGGGCCGGGACGTGACCATCGAGGAGGTGCTGCCGGTGGTCGAGCGGCATCTGCGGGACGTGCTGGAGAACGCGGAACTGAAGCCGAGGGTGATCGAGACCACGCCGGCGGCGTGAGACGGCCTGTCCGGCGTCCGTGGACGAGGCCGCAGAGGCCGGAACAGGGGTCCGGGAGGGCATCACCGGGCGGCCGGCACCCTCGCCGGACCATCAAATCAACGGGCGTACCCTTGAGGTCGCCGAGGAATCAACGCTAGGGAGCCGGTCGTGTCCGCAGTCGCACCCGACGGACGCAAGATGCTGCGCCTGGAGGTCAGGAACAGCCAGACCCCCATCGAGCGCAAGCCCGAGTGGATCAAGACCCGGGCGAAAATGGGTCCCGAGTACACGAAGATGCAGAACCTCGTGAAGAGCGAGGGTCTGCACACCGTCTGCCAGGAAGCCGGCTGCCCCAACATCTACGAGTGCTGGGAGGACCGCGAGGCGACCTTCCTCATCGGCGGTGACCAGTGCACCCGGCGCTGCGACTTCTGCCAGATCGACACGGGCAAGCCCGAGGCCCTCGACCGGGACGAGCCGCGGCGCGTCGGCGAGTCCGTCGTCACCATGGACCTGAACTACGCCACCATCACCGGTGTCGCGCGCGACGACCTGGAGGACGGCGGCGCCTGGCTGTACGCCGAGACCGTGCGCCAGATCCACGCGCAGACCGCCGAGCGCGAGGGCGGGCGGACGAAGGTGGAGCTGCTGGCTCCCGACTTCAACGCGGTTCCCGAGCAGCTGGCGGAGGTCTTCTCCTCCCGGCCCGAGGTCTTCGCGCACAACGTCGAGACCGTCCCGCGGATCTTCAAGCGGATCCGGCCCGGCTTCCGCTACGAGCGCTCCCTGAAGGTCATCACGGCCGCCCGCGACTTCGGGCTCGTCACCAAGTCGAACCTCATCCTCGGCATGGGCGAGACCCGCGAGGAGGTCGTCGAGGCGCTGAAGCAGCTCCACGACGCGGGCTGCGAGCTCGTCACCATCACGCAGTACCTGCGGCCCTCCGTGCGCCACCACCCCGTGGAGCGCTGGGTGAAGCCGCAGGAGTTCGTCGAGCTGAAGGAGGAAGCCGAGCAGATCGGCTTCTCGGGCGTGATGTCCGGCCCGCTGGTACGGTCCTCCTACCGTGCCGGGCGCCTCTACCAGATGGCCGTCGAGAAGCGCGGCTCCTTCGTCGCCGCCCAGGCCGTCTGACACTCCGTCAACCGCCCTTCCCCCAGGGCGACGAGGCAAGCGTGTGAATTCGCGCACAAGAGGCTACCAATCAGTAGTGGCCGATACGACGCGGTCCTGACCGTCCTCGCAGATGAGGGCGTGCGTCAGGGCCGCGTCAGCATTTCGGCCCCCGCATCAAGGCTTCATTGGTGTTTGACCGGTCGGTCACGCCCTGGTAACACCAATCAGTGACGCTGGTGTCACGCCAGGTAGACCCGCCACCCAAACCGCCCGAGGGGGACCTCCACCATGCAGGCCGCGCCCGTTCGCGCCACCGCGATCCCTTCCTTCACCGACGCTCTGCGCGCCGTCGAGTCCCTGCTCATGAGCGGCGGCCAGCGCACCGCCCGACGCAACGCCTGGACCTCCGTCCTGGAGGACCGCCGCCGCGCCAAGGACCGTGTCGAGGCGCAGCGCGTCCTCGAAGAGGTCACCTCCGCACGCACCTCCTGACCGCCCCCGCCCTCCTCGCGGGCACTGCCGTCGTCGGTACTCCCGGAGCCACGTAGACTGCGTGACATGGCGAGGAAGGACACGGCGGCGGACGCCGCGAACCCCGGGCGACTGAAGCAGATCGCCCTGACCTACAAGATGACCCGCAAGGCCGACAAGAAGATCGGTCTTGTACTCGCGGCTGTCGGAATCGTCACCTTCGGTGTCTTCCTCGCGATCGGTTTCTTGATCGGCCACCCCATCTATCTCGGCATCCTGGGCTTCCTGCTCGCCTTCCTCGCGACGGCGATCGTGTTCGGCCGCCGGGCCGAGCGGGCCGCCTTCGGCCAGATGGAGGGCCAGCCGGGCGCGGCCGCGGCCGTACTGGACAACGTCGGCCGGGGCTGGACGACGACCCCCGCGGTGGCGATGAACCGCAGCCAGGACGTGGTGCACCGGGCGGTCGGCAAGGCCGGCATCGTTCTGGTCGCCGAGGGCAACCCGAACCGGGTGAAGGGCCTGCTGGCCGCCGAGAAGAAGAAGATGAACCGCATCGTGGCGGACGTGCCCGTGCACGATCTGATCGTCGGCACCGGTGAGGGCCAGGTCGAGCTGAAGAAGCTGCGGACCACCATGCTGAAGCTGCCGCGCGTGCTGACCGGCCCCCAGGTGACCACCACCAACGACCGGCTGCGCGCCATGGGCGACCTGATGTCCAACATGCCGCTGCCGAAGGGGCCTATGCCCAAGGGCATGCGCCTGCCGAAGGGCGGGCCCAAGGCCCGCTGACCCCGTGACACACGAAGGGGGCGCCCGGATCACTCCGGGCGCCCCCTTCGCCGTACCGACCGCTTTCCGCCTCCCGGCGGCTCGGATCCGTACGAGCGCCTCAGATCCGCACTTCCACCGTGCGGGCCAGGCGGTCGTGGAGGCCGCGGCCGTCGCGGTCCCAGATCAGGGCGGGGACGGCGAGGCAGAGCAGGACCGTGCGCAGGGCGGAGCGGGCGGGCTGGACCGTGCCGGTGTCCAGGGCGACCACGCGCAGGCCGAGGAGGCGCTTGCCCGGCGTGAAGCCGAGCGTACCGACGGTGAGGACGCTCATCACGAAGAAGATCAGCAGGGCCCAGTTGCTGGTCGCCTGGCCATAGCCGTCCGTGATCAGACCGTATGCGATCAAGAGGCACAGACCCCAGTCCACGGCCAGCGCGCCGAGCCGGCGGCCGGGGCGGGCGATCGAGCCCGGTCCCTCCTCCGGCAGACCCAGTTGCTCGCCCCGGTATCCGAAGTCGGCACCGGCTTCCTCCATGGCCGCGCGGGGGCCGGAGAGCCACGATCCGATTGCTTGCCTCTTGTCCACCCGTCCACGGTACTGCGCACCCATATGACCGGGGTGCGCAGGGGTGCGGCGGGCGGTGGCGGAGCTACCGTGGAACGAAGGCCGGTTAACTTCTGCGAAACAAATGGGTCACGCACGAGAAATCACCCGTCCCTAGGGTCGGGGTCAGCGTGTGCCACCCGCACTGGCCGCACGAACGAACTACCACCCCGGCGGAACGGTCGGGAGTAGGAGGAGCTGGATGTTCCAGAACGCCGACGAGGCCAAGAAGTTCATCGCGGACGAGGACGTCAAGTTCATCGACGTCCGGTTCTGCGACCTGCCGGGCGTCATGCAGCACTTCTCGCTGCCCGTCGAGGCGTTCGACCCGGACGAGGAGCTCGCCTTCGACGGATCGTCGATCCGCGGTTTCCAGGCCATCCACGAGTCCGACATGGCCCTGCGCGCCGACCTGTCGACCGCGCGGGTGGACCCGTTCCGCCGCGACAAGACGCTCAACATCAACTTCTTCATCCACGACCCGATCACGGGCGAGCAGTACTCCCGTGACCCGCGCAACGTGGCGAAGAAGGCCGAGGCCTACCTCGCGTCGACCGGTATCGCGGACACCGCGTACTTCGGTCCCGAGGCCGAGTTCTACGTCTTCGACAGCGTGCGCTTCAAGACCTCGGAGAACGAGTCCTTCTACCACATCGACTCCGAGGCCGGCGCCTGGAACACCGGTGCGCTGGAGGACAACCGCGGTTACAAGGTCCGCTACAAGGGCGGCTACTTCCCGACCCCGCCGGTCGACCACTTCGCCGACCTGCGTGCCGAGATCTCCCTCGAGCTGGCCAAGGCCGGCCTGAAGGTCGAGCGGCAGCACCACGAGGTGGGCACCGCCGGCCAGGCCGAGATCAACTACAAGTTCAACACGCTGCTCGCCGCCGCCGACGACCTCCAGCTCTTCAAGTACATCGTGAAGAACGTCGCCTGGCGCAACGGCAAGACCGCGACCTTCATGCCGAAGCCGATCTTCGGTGACAACGGCTCGGGCATGCACGTCCACCAGTCGCTGTGGAGCAACGGCGACCCGCTGTTCTACGACGAGGCCGGTTACGCGGGCCTGTCGGACACCGCCCGCTACTACATCGGCGGCATCCTCAAGCACGCCCCGTCGCTGCTGGCCTTCACCAACCCGACGGTGAACTCGTACCACCGCCTGGTCCCGGGCTTCGAAGCCCCGGTGAACCTGGTGTACTCGCAGCGCAACCGCTCCGCGGCCATGCGTATCCCGATCACGGGTTCGAACCCGAAGGCCAAGCGTGTCGAGTTCCGCGCGCCCGACTCCTCCGGCAACCCGTACCTGGCCTTCTCGGCGCTGCTCCTCGCGGGCCTGGACGGCATCAAGAACAAGATCGAGCCGGCCGAGCCGATCGACAAGGACCTCTACGAGCTCGCCCCCGAGGAGCACGCGGGCGTCCCGCAGGTCCCGACCTCCCTCCCGGCGGTCCTCGACTCGCTCGAGCGCGACCACGAGTTCCTGCTCGCGGGCGACGTCTTCACGTCCGACCTGATCGAGACCTGGATCGACTACAAGCGCGCGAACGAGATCGCCCCGCTGCAGCTGCGTCCGCACCCGCACGAGTTCGAGCTGTACTTCGACGTGTGATCGGACCACGCGTGCTCCACGCGTGAGGCCTCCGGCGCCCCCGTTTCCTGTTTCTCAGGGCGGGGGCGCCGTCGTATGGTTCTTGCACAGCTGTTCGACAGAGGTGACGGGGAGAGCCGGGGATGCCCGAACAGGACGACGGTCAGCGGGAGTTCGACCTCAGGTGGGCGGACGACGCCGAGCACAAGGAGCCCTCGGCGCGGGCGCGGATGCTGGCCGCCCGGTGGAAGGAGAACCCCCCGCAGCCGCAGCCCTTCCGGGCCGCCCCGGGGCCGGCGGCGCCGCGCAGGTCGTCGTGGGTGTCGACGGCGATCGTGCTGGGCTGCGTGGCCGCGGTGATCCTGCTGCTGGGGTACACGCAGTTCCGGGCGCCGTACTGATCGGCTCGCGGACATGGGTGTCATGGAGGACGTGCGGGCCGGAGCATCGGCCGCCTGGCGGCTGGCGGAGGGCGCGACGCTGCGAGAGGTGATCGACGTCGGCGCTCCCGCCGCCTGGACGGGACTGGACGCGGGGGTGCGGGCGGAGACGACGTACCACTCGCCGTATCACGTGGCGGCCTGACGGCAGACGTACGGCGGCTCTGGCCGTTGCTCGACGATCCCGCCCCGGGGGTCGTGCGGGAGGTCACCCTCGCGGTGCTGCCCTCCGCGGGACTCGTGCCCGGGGAGTGGCTCGCCGAGCGGCTCGACGCCGGGTGGCCCCGGCATGTACGGCTCGCCGCCTTCCGGCTGCTCCTGGTGCGGGGCGGGGCGCCAGGGCAGCGGGCGCTGCTCGCGTTCCGCGACGACCCCGACGGCCTGCTGCGCGAGCGGGCGGCGCGTGCCGCACTGCGCTGACCGCCGCGGCTCACAACCCGCGGCTCACGACCCGCGGCTCACGGCCCGAGGCCCACCCACGACTCGCTCACGACTCATGGCACACGGCTCAAGGTCACGGCCCACGCCCACGCCCACGCCCACGGCCCACGCCCACGGCCACGGCCACGGCCACGACCCAGGCTCACGGCTCACGGCTCACAGCTCACAGCTCACAGCTCACAGCTCACAGCTCACAGGGAGCTTTTGCCACCCTTGGGGCTGATCACGACCGCTTCATGGGACGGGTCGGGTGCACACTGGCGGTGGGGCGAGTGCCTGACTTGCTGGGGTGATGCAGATGCAGAGCCGCTTCCGGAGCGACCGGCGGTTGACCGTGCGGATGACGGTCACGATGTTCCTGCTCGGTCTGCTGTACGTGGGCTTCGTCGCCGCGCTGATCGTCCTGCTGAAGTCCTGGGTGCTGGTCGTCGCCGTGGTGGCGGCGATGTTCGTCGCCCAGTTCTGGTTCTCCGACCGGATCGCGCTCTTCGCGATGCGCGGGCGGGTCGTGGAGCGGGAGGAGTATCCCGAGCTGTACGCCGTCGTCGACCGGTTGTCGGCGCTCGCGGACATGCCCCGGCCCGTCGTCGCCGTGTCCGACATGGAGATGCCCAACGCGTTCGCGACGGGACGCGACCCCGACCACGCGGTGGTCTGTGTGACGACCGGGCTGCTGCGGCGGCTGGAGCCGGCCGAGCTGGAGGGTGTGCTGGCGCACGAGCTGTCGCACGTGGCGCACAAGGACGTGGCCGTGATCACGATCGCCTCCTTCCTCGGGGTGATCGCGGGACTGATCGTGCGGTTCGCCTTCTACGGCCAGGTGTTCGGCGGGGGACGCCGGGACCAGAACACCGCCGTCGTCTTCGCCGCCGTGATGGGTGTGTCGGCGGCCGTGTACGCGATCAGCTTCCTGCTGATCAGGGCGCTGTCCCGGTACCGGGAGCTGGCGGCGGACCGGGCCGCGGCACTGCTGACCGGACGGCCCTCGGTGCTCGCCTCCGCCCTGACGAAGGTCTCCGGTGACATCGCCCGGATCCCGTCCAGGGACCTGCGGACGGCCCAGGCGTTCAACGCCTTCTACTTCACTCCGGCGCTCGGTTCCGAGCCGGGTGTCGCGGGCCTCTTCTCCACCCACCCGAGTCTGGAGCAGCGGCTGGAGCAGCTCGGGCGGATCTCCGCCGAACTGGGCGAGGCGGCCTCCCCCGGGAAGGCGGGGTGATCATGGGCCTGCTGGACATCCTGCTCGGCCGGACCAAGCCGGTGGAGCCCGACCTGGACCAGCTGTTCGCGCTGCCGTCGGCGGCGGTGACGCTGCAGGCCGCGTCCGGCCTCAGCCCGACCGGGCAGGGCGCGGTCTGCTTCGCGACGGTCGAGGGCTCGGCCTTCGAGCAGACGCACCGCGAGGTCCAGGCCCTCCTCGACGCCGACACCGAGCGCACCGGTCCCCCGGTGCGGCTCCTGCGGGACGAGTACGGCTATTCCTGGCTGGTCTCGCGTCGCGCCCCCGACGAGCTCCCGGCCCTGGTCAACGATCTGCACGCGGTGAACAGCGCGATGGAGGTCAACGGTTTCGGGCCCCAACTCCTGTGCTCGTTCGCGGGTTTCGCGGACGACAGCGGTCGGCGGCTGGCACTGGTGTACCTGTACAAGCGGGGTTCCTACTATCCGTTCGCGCCGCTGCCCGGTGCCGGACAGCGGCGCGACAACGCGCTGGAACTCCAGGTGAAGGCGGCTCTCGCGCACGACCTTCGGATCGAGCAGGATCTGAGCCGCTGGTTCCCCGTGTGGGGAGCCCCCGGCCTGTGACGGCCGGGGGCTCCGGTGGGGGCTGCGACTCCCAGGGCTGCGGCCCCCAGGACCGCGCGGGCCCTCACTTGGTGCGCTCGCGCTCCTGACGGCGGGACTCCAGCGGGCGCTCCCTGCGGTAGCGGCGCTCCCACCGGGCCTGCTGGTCACGGCGGTCGCGGTAGGCCTTGTAGGAGGTCGGCGCGGCGCTCGCGGCCGGGCCGGGGGCGGGCGCGGAGGACTCGTCGCGCCCGTACCGGACGTACAGGATCAGCACGGCGACCGCGGCGAGCCAGTAGAGGTGGTTTCCGAATCCCAGGACCACCAGGACGACGGTCCCGGAGAGAACGACGGTGCCCATGGCGTGCCTCCTTCCCGGGCATGGACGGACGGTGAGCGAGCGGTGTGGGTGGGGGTGGGGTGGCGTCTTCAGAGTAGGGAGGCCGTCACTCGGGGTGCATCTGCTTTTCCACGGGCCTAAAGTCGGCCGAAGCGGCATGAACCGCTCATCTCCGACCACCAGGGGTGTCCCGCATGAGCAACCTCTTCGTCGTCGCCTACGACGACCTCGCCACCGCCAACCAAGTGCGCGAGAAGCTGTTCGAGCTGTCCCGGCAGCATCTGGTCGAGCTGGAGGACGCGGTGGTCGTCGAGCGGCGCGGCGACGGAAGGATCAAACTCCACCAGGCGGTCGACCACACGGCGGTCGGCGCGGCCGGCGGCGCCGTGTGGGGCGGAGTGATCGGGCTGCTCTTCCTCGCCCCGCTGCTGGGCGCGGCGGTGGGTGCGGCGGCCGGTGCGGCCGGGGGCGCGCTCACCGACACCGGCATCAACGACGACTTCATGAGGGACCTCAGCCAGAACCTGCGCCCCGGCGCCGCGGCCCTCTTCCTCCTGGTCAAGCACGCGGCCGGCGACAAGGTGATCCCGCAAGTCGCCTCGTTCGGCGGCCAGTTGGTGCAGACCTCACTGGGCCGGGCGGAGGAGGAGCACCTGCGCGAGGCGATCAAGGCGGCCCGGCCGGCGTGAGCGGAGGGGGAGATGAGCGAGCTCTCCTCCTTCACGCACCAGCACTTCGCTGAACGCCTCAGCGGTGCGTACGGCGACGGCGGCGGCCCGGGAGCGGCGACCGCCGCCGTACCGCACGGGCGGGCAACGGCAGCATGGAGCGCCTGCTGCCGCTGCTCGGCGAGTTCCTGGCACAGGGCTGCCACGCCCTCGCCTTCTCCGGGCACGGGGGAAGTACGGGCACGGGGGAAGTACGGGCAGGCCAAGGGAGTTGAGCCTGCGCCGGCGGCTGGAGCAGGCCGTGGCGGTGATCGACGCGTACGCGCCCGTCGACGGGCCGCTGCTGCCGGTCGGGTTCAGCATGAGCTGGGGCCTGGTTCCGCGACCGCGCCGAGGACCGGCGGGCGTTCGTGAGCACCGTGCCGGCCGCGGCCTGAGCGGCGCCCGGGCCGGCCCCCGTGGCCGGCCCGGGCGCCGGCGCCGGGCGCCGCGCATGTGCGTCGGCCCCCGGCGCCGCGCTCACCTGGAGTACCGCATCAGCGCTCGCACCATGTGGCACGTCGTGTCCGACGGCGGGTGGACGCCGATCAGTCGGGCCGTGTCGCGGATCTTCTCGTTGCGCGCCTGGTTCGGCAGGTAGACGCCCGAGTCGAGGAGCGCGATGGCGAGGCGCATCGCCTTGAGGCGGCGGTTGTGCGTGACGTACCACTCACGCGGACGGCCGGGCGGCAGCGGCCGCTTGTCCACGGGGACGTACGGCAGGTCGAGTTGGACGGGGCGCTTGGCGGTGGACTGGGTCGGCAGCGGCTTCGGCTTCAGTGCGGCAGCGGGCACAGGCATCCTCCTGTCGCGGTCAGGGCCCCGATCCGGAACCTCCGGCGGAACCCTCGAACACTGCTTCTATTCTACTGCCCCCCACTGACAAAAGCCCCTGGCCACAAGGGCTTTCGGGGTCGCAGTGACGCACGGGGAGAACGAGTTTCGGAGCCCTCGGGGAAGCTCCCGCTACCGTGATCCGCATGGAGATCTGGATCAACCCCGCCTGTTCCAAGTGCCGCAGCGCACTCAGTCTGCTCGACGCCGAGGGCGCCGACTACACGGTCCGCCGCTACCTGGAGGACGTCCCGAGCGAGGACGAGATCAGGGACGTACTCGACCGGCTGGACCTGGAGCCGTGGGACATCACCCGGACCCAGGAGGCCGCGGCCAAGGAGCTCGGCCTGAAGGAGTGGCCGCGGGACGCGGCCTCGCGCGAGCGCTGGATCTCGGCCCTCGCCGCGCACCCCAAGCTCATCCAGCGCCCGATCATCACCGCCGACGACGGCACGGCGGTCGTGGCCCGTACGGAGGAGTCCGTACGGGAGGCACTGTCCCGTCAGGAACCGACGCCGGGCGGAACCGAGCGGCGCCCGACTGACCTGTGACGCACGCCACTTCAATTGACTCCTGTCACCACTGAGTCGCCCCGTTCGGTATCTCGTACATAGCGGCGTACGCTCCCCTACCTCTCCGGAGGCGCGCATGTCCCGCAGGAGAACTCTCAGTACGAAGAAGAAGCTGGCGCTGCTGGTGAGCGCCGCGACGGTGGCGGGAGGCGGTGCCTTCGTCATGGCCGCCACCTCCAACGCGGCGCAGTCCCCGAAGACGGCGGCCGAGTCGTCCGTCTGCCAGGGCCTCGCCACCGCGCTCGGCAACAACCAGCGGTTCATCGACGGCCAGCGGGCCAACCCGGACGCCCAGTCCGCGGCCCGGATCACCAACCGTGAGGCCGTCATCGAGCAGATCAAGGTGCAGCAGAAGGCGTCCGGGTGCGTCGTTGGGGAGTCGGCTCAGGGCTCCCAGGCGACGCAGCCGGCGCAGCCCGCACCGCCGGCCCAGAGCGCCCCCGCCGGGAACAACGGCGGCAACGCCGGAAACAACGGCAACGGCAACGGCGGAAACAACGGCAATGCCGGGAACAACGGCAACGGCGGGAACGCGGGCGGCGGCGCCGCCGCCGGCCAGCAGGTCTGCAACGGCTCCACCGTCACCCTCTCCGGCGAGGGAGGCGCCCCGGCCGCGTCCAGCAACCAGTTCCCGGCGGGGACCAAGCTGAAGGTCACCAACCTGGACAACAACAAGTCCACGACGGTCGAGGTGACCTCGGTCTCCGGAAGCTGTGTGCTGCTCAACAACGCGGCCTTCGAACAGGTCCGTGAGCCCGGCAAGTTCCTGATCCGCCGGGCCGTGATCGAGAAGGTGGGGTGACGCTCAGACGAGAAACTCCGTGAGGCGGCGGCCCAGTTCGGGCGGCGCGGCGTGCGGCAGCGCGTGATGGGAGACGTCCGGCAGGACGACCGTCACGACGTCCCGCAGCACCTCGCCCGCACGAGCCGTCACCTCGTACGTGTCATGGGTCCTGCTGTTCGCGGCCACGAGCAGCAGGACCCGCACGTCCAGGGCCCGCAGCGCCCCGGGCGCGGGACGCGGGCCCGTCACCGGCCGGCCCGAGGGGAATCCCGCGGCCGCCTCCTGCAGACGGAGCCAGTCGGGGTCCAGGGCCGCTCCCCCGGTCTCCCACTCCAGGAAGGCACGCACCCGGCGCGGGGCCGGCCGCAGCAGCATCGGCAGCGCGCGGAGCAGGTACGCCGCCTTGTACCCGGCGAAGCATCCGGTCGGGTCGAGGAGGAACAGGCGGCGTACGCGCTCGGGAGCGTGCAGGGCGTGGTGCAGGGCGATCCAGGCGCCGTAGGAGTGCCCGCCCACGTCCGCCCGCTCGACGCCCAGGCCCGCCATCACCGCGTCCAGCCACCCGGCGAGGTCGCCCACGGTCCGCGGTCGCCGTGCGGCGCGCCCTCCGCTCCGTCCCGCGGCCCCGATCAGGTCGACGGCGTACACACGCCGCAGCCGGGCGAGTTCGGCCGCCTGGGCGAACCAGGACGCCGAGGTCGCTCCCCCGCCCCCGGGCAGGAGCAGCAGCGGGGGCGCGTCGCGCGGGCCGCAGACGTTGACGTGCGTCGTGCCGTACGGCGTGGGGACGGCGGCCGTCTCCCGGTCGGCGGGCCACCGGGCCATGACCTTGTCGTAGGCGGCCTGGAACGTGCCGTCGTCGTACGTGCCCATGGAGCCTCCCGTCTGTTCGCGCGCTCCCGCATGTCCCCGCGCGCCGGCGTATTATCTCGCCGAGCGAGATGTTCGTCGGGCGAGATGACGGCGGGAGGGCCGTATGCCGACCGAGGGCCGGGACGCGATGGAGACCGTGCATCTGCTGCGCGCGGTGACGGTCGCACTCGGGCTGCACAGTGCCCGGTTCGCGAACCGGAACGGTATGCACCCGACCGACGTACGCGCCCTGATCGCGCTGATGGACGCGCGGCGGGCGGCCGAGGAGATGACGGCGGGGCGGCTCGGGGCCGCGCTCGGGCTGAACTCGGCCGGGACGACCGCCCTCGTCGACCGCCTGGAGCGAGCCGGGCACGTCCGCCGGGTGCGCGGCGCGACCGACCGGCGCAAGGTCGTCGTCGAGGTCGACGAACGCGCGGTCGAGCTCGGCCGGTCCTTCTTCGGGCCGCTCATCGGAGAGGTGGTGGAGCTGCTGCGCGGCTACGACGACCGGGAGCGGGCCGCGATCCACGGCTTCCTGGAGGGCGTACGGCGGGCGGCGGGCGAGGCCGACTGAGCCCGGTACCTCCCTCTTCCCCGGCCCCGGCCCCATCGCATACGAGACGCCGGCCGCCCCCCGCGTCCGCTTCCGCGAACGGCGACTCCGGGCGCGGCCGGAGCCCTCACACCGTGAGCCGCGCCACAGAACCACCAGGTAACACGGGGTTCACATTCGAGCAATGACCGGGAAATCGCCTGTTGACAAGCTTCCGGGCGAACGAGAGCGGCGCCCCAGTGCCGCAGCGCCGCAGCACCCGCAAGTGCGTCAGACACCCCCCGAAGGAAGTGGCCCGTGACCTTCAAGGCTGAGTACATCTGGATCGACGGCACCCAGCCGACCGCCAAGCTCCGCTCCAAGACCAAGATCATCACGGGCGAGCCCGCCGGTCTGGACGCGCTGCCGATCTGGGGCTTCGACGGGTCCTCCACGAACCAGGCCGAGGGCCACTCCTCGGACCGTGTCCTCAAGCCGGTCTTCACCTGCCCCGACCCGATCCGCGGCGGCGACGACGTCCTCGTCCTGTGCGAGGTCCTCAACATCGACATGACGCCGCACGAGTCCAACACCCGTGCCGCGCTCGTCGAGGTCGCGGAGAAGTTCGCCGCCCAGGAGCCGATCTTCGGCATCGAGCAGGAGTACACCTTCTTCCAGGACGGCTACCCCCTCGGCTTCCCCAAGGGCGGCTTCCCGGCCCCCCAGGGCGGCTATTACTGCGGTGTCGGCGCCGACGAGATCTTCGGCCGTGAGGTCGTCGAGGCCCACCTGGACAACTGCCTCGCCGCCGGTCTCGGCATCTCCGGCATCAACGCCGAGGTCATGCCCGGCCAGTGGGAGTTCCAGGTCGGCCCGCTCGCCCCGCTCGAGGTCTCGGACCAGCTGTGGGTGGCCCGCTGGCTGCTCTACCGCACCGCCGAGGACTTCGGCATCTCCGCCACCCTCGACCCCAAGCCGGTCAAGGGCGACTGGAACGGCGCCGGCGCGCACACCAACTTCTCCACCAAGGCGATGCGCGAGGGCTACGACGCGATCATCACCGCGTGCGAGTCGCTCGGTGAGGGCTCCAAGCCGCTCGACCACGTCAAGAACTACGGCGCCGGCATCGACGACCGCCTGACCGGTCTGCACGAGACCGCCCCGTGGAACGAGTACTCCTACGGCGTCTCCAACCGTGGCGCCTCGGTCCGTATCCCGTGGCAGGTCGAGAAGGACGGCAAGGGCTACATCGAGGACCGCCGTCCGAACGCCAACGTCGACCCGTACACGGTGACCCGCCTGCTGGTGGACACCTGCTGCTCCGCGCTGGAGAAGGCCGGCCAGGTCTGATCGTCCCCGCGACTCCGTGAAGGGGCGCCCGCCGTTTCGGCGGGCGCCCCTTCCGCATGTCCCGCGCCTCATGGAGACGGAGACCGGCGGAAGGGAGAGTGCGCGCGGACGACGTGCTCCGGATCGCCGGCCGCAGGCTCCACGCCCGCACGCGTGGACGACTGAACCGGCCGCCCGCGCGGTCGATCGGCGTCGACTTCCCGCCAACCAGGCGTCCAAGCAGTGAGAGGAGCCTCCTGTCACGGCCGGGTGTCTGCTTCAATGAGGCCATGGCCAGCTTCCAGAAGCACACCGCGACGGGTCGCCATGACCTCGAGCCCTTCTGGCCCTCCCGTCAGCACCACGACTTCGACCGGGTGTGTTGCCGCGCGACGACCGCGCCGGCCCTCTGACGCCGTACACCCCGGCTTCCGGCCAGCGCACGACGTACGTCCTCGACGAGCCCGACCACGATTCGCGGCCGTCGTCCTCCCCGACGAACCTCTCGCGCGAAAGAGCTGACCCCTCATGGCGACCACTCGTTCTGCGTCCACCGCTCCCCTCGCCTCCTCCTCCCCGGCCGGTTCCGCCCGGCACCGCCTGCGTGCCGTGGACCGGGACGAGGTGGTGGACGTCGCGGACCTCCTGCCGCCGGGCGCGACCTGGCTGCCCGCTCCCCCGCACACCCTGCCCGTCCTGCCGGGCCGGCCGCCGATGGTCGGCTACCTGGTGCTCGTCCCGGCCGACCAGCCGCTGTTCCCGCCGGGGGCGGTGGCGGACCGGCCGGACACCGGCGGCGGCGACGGCGACCCGCTCGTGCGGATCGACTCCGTGCGCCGCACCGCCGAGGTGGACGGCCGGGAACTCGACCTCACCTACCTGGAGTTCGAGCTGCTCGCGCACCTCGTGGCGCACCCGAACCGGGTGCACACGCGGGACCAGCTCGTCACCACCGTGTGGGGCTACGGCCACGTCGGCGACGGCCGCACGGTCGACGTCCACATCGCGCGGCTGCGCCGCAAGCTGGGCGCGGAGCACCGCGAGGTGATCAGGACGGTGCGCCGGGTCGGCTACACGTACGCCCCGCCCACCGCCCGTTGATCCTCTGCTGACGGCAGAAGCCGGTTCCCTCCGGCGCACGTACCGGGCACAGTCACCGGCATGAGACTTCTGGTGCTGGGTGGTACGGAGTTCGCGGGACGGGCGGTCGTCGAAGCGGCCCTCGGGCGCGACTGGGACGTGACGGTCCTCAACCGGGGGCGGCACGCGCCCGTCCCCGGGACGCGGTCGCTGACCGGCGACCGCACCGCGCCCGACGGGCTCGCCGCCCTGGCCGAGGGCGAGTGGGACGCCGTCGTCGACACCTGGTCGTCGGCCCCGCGCGCGGTGCACGAGGCGGCGCGGCTGCTGCGGGGCCGCGCCGGGCGGTACGTGTACGTGTCGAGCTGTTCGGTGTACGCCTGGGCCCCGCCCGCCGGGTACGCCGAGGACGCGCCCCTGGTCGAGGGCGCCGAGGCCGACGCCGGCCGGACCGACTACCCGCGGGACAAGCGGGGCGGCGAGCTGGCCGCCGTCGGCGCCTTCGGTGCGGAGGACTCCGTCCTCGTACGGGCCGGGCTGATCCTCGGCCCGTACGAGAACGTCGGCCGGCTGCCCTGGTGGCTGAGCCGGATCGCCCGCGGCGGGCCGGTTCTGGCGCCCGGGCCGCGCGATCTGCCCCTGCAGTACGTCGACGTACGCGACCTGGCCGAGTGGACCCTCGGGGCGATCGAGCGGGAGCTGAGCGGTCCCTACAACCTGATCAGTCCCCAGGGCCACGCCACCATGGGCGCGTTCCTCGACGCGTGCGTGCGGGCCACCGGGGCCACGGCCGAGTTGCGCTGGGTGGAGCCGGAGGTGGTCCTCGACGCGGGCATCGCGCCGTGGACGGAACTGCCCGTGTGGGTGCCGCCGGGCAGCGACCTGCACGACGCCCTGCACGCGGCCGACGTCTCGCGGGCGGTGGCCACCGGACTGGCCTGCCGTCCCGTCGAGGAGACCGTCGCCGACACCTGGCAGTGGCTCCAGGACATCGGCGGCACGGCGCCCCAGCGTCCCGACCGGACCAGTAAGGGCCTGGACCCGGAGGTGGAGGCGAAGGTGCTCGCGTCCACCGGAACCACGGCCGGGGGTGTACCTGACACCACCCCCTGACCGGGGGCCCCGGGCCAGTGACCCCCGGCCCGCGGGTCGGCGAGACTGACGCCCATGAACACCAACACGAAGAGCGAGGGCGGCGGTTCGAGGGCGCGGGGGATGCTGCGCGCCGCCTGGAGGGGGTTCGTGCTGGCCGTCGTGTCGCTGCCGCTGACCGTCCTGTCGTTCACCCTCACCGCCGTGTCGATCGCCCTCGTCCCCATCGGTGTCGGCCTCGTCACCACACCGTGGGTGCTGACCGGGGTGCGCGCCTACGCCGACCGGCGGCGGGCGCTCGCCGCCGAGTGGGGCGGGGTGCGCATCCCGTCGGCGTACCGGCCCCTGCCCGAGGACGCCAACCCGTGGACACGTACCTTCGCCCTGCTGCGGGACCCGGCGACCTGGCGGGACCTGCGCTGGCTGCCGGTCGACATGACGGCCGGGTTCGTGACCGCGCTGCTGCCGGCGGTGCTCGTCCTCTACCCGCTGGAGGGGTTCGCGCTGGCCGCCGGGTGGTGGCGGGTGGTGACGGACGGTCCGGGCCACCCCTACTGGTACGGCTTCGTACCGATCAGCGGCCAGGTCTCCGCGCTCGGCGCCGGTGCGCTCGCCGCCGCCCTGCTCGTCGTCGCCCACCGGTACACCGTGAGCGCGTTCCAGGCCCACTTCCGACTCACCCGGGCCGTCCTCGAGCCCAGCCGTGCCGAACTGGCCGAGCGGGTGCGGGTGCTGACCGAGACCCGGCGGGACGCGGTGGACACCTCCGCCGCCGAACTGCGGCGCATCGAACGGGACCTGCACGACGGCGCCCAGGCGCGGCTGGTGGCGATGGGCATGGACCTGGGGACCGTCGAGATGCTCATGGACACGGACCCGGAGAAGGCCAAGCAGCTCCTCGCGCAGGCCCGCCGGTCCTCCGCCGACGCGCTCGCCGAGCTCCGCGACCTGGTGCGCGGCATCCACCCGCCGGTGCTGGCCGAGCGCGGACTGGGCGACGCCGTACGGGCGCTGGCGCTGCGGCTGCCGGTTCCCACCGAGGTGGCGGTGGATCTCGACGGGCGGGCGGAGGCGCCCGTGGAGTCGGCCGTGTACTTCGCCGTCAGCGAGGTGCTGACCAACGCCGTCAAGCACTCCGGCGCCGACCGGATCTGGGTCGACCTGCACCACGCCGACGGGCACCTGCGGATCTCCGTCACCGACAACGGCAAGGGCGGCGCGGTCGTCGGGGCGGGTTCGGGCCTGGCCGGCGTCGAGCGGCGACTGGGTACATTCGACGGCGTCCTGGCCGTCGGCTCCCCGGTGGGCGGTCCCACGATGGTGACCCTGGAGATCCCTTGCGTGTTGTCCTAGCGGAAGACCTGTTCCTGCTGCGGGACGGCCTCGTGCGGCTGCTGGAGGCCTTCGGCTTCGAGATCGCGGCCGCGGTGGAGAGCGGACCGGAGCTGGAACGGGCCCTGGCCGAGCTGAAGCCGGACGTCGCCGTCGTCGACGTCCGGCTTCCGCCGACCCACACCGACGAGGGCCTGCAGTGCGCGCTCGCCGCCCGGCGGGAGCGGCCCGGCCTCCCGGTGCTGGTGCTGTCGCAGCACGTGGAGCAGTTGTACGCGCGCGAGCTGCTCGCCGACGGCAGCGGCGGCGTGGGCTACCTGCTGAAGGACCGGGTCTTCGACGCGGAGCAGTTCGTGGACGCCGTACGGCGGGTCGCGGCGGGCGGTACGGCGATGGATCCGCAGGTGATCCAGCAGCTGCTCGCCCGGCGCACCGGCGACGAGCGGAACCCCGTGGCCCGGCTCACCCCCCGCGAACGGGAAGTCCTGGAACTGATGGCGCAGGGCCGGTCGAACGCGGCGATCGCCGGGAAACTGGTCGTCACCGAACGGGCCGTCGCCAAGCACACCGCGAATATCTTCGTGAAGCTGGGTCTGGAGGTCTCGGACGACGACAACCGCAGGGTACTGGCGGTGCTGGCGTACCTGGACCGGGACCGGTGACCTCTCAACTCCTCTGAGTTCTGCGGGCGTTGGGGCCGCTTTGTCGTACGGGTCTCTCATCAATTCCTGAGACGGCTGAACACCTCCGGGGCGGCGTGCGTATGGGAGGGGGCAGCTTCACTCCTGTCGGGCGCCTCGATGCTGCCCCGCAAGGAAGTCAGAGGAGTTCCATGGGACGCAACACACGTAAACGCCGTTCGTCTATGGCCACGAAGGCCGTGGCAGCTTCGGCGGCCCTAGCGCTCGGCGGGGGCGGGCTGATCTGGGCGAACTTCTACGCTTCGGCGCACGAGTCGGATTCCGGAAGGAACGCGACCAAGGCCGCGGGCTCAGCCGCCCAGGTCGCCACCATCTCCTGCCCGGACGTGGGGCAGAAGCTGACGAACGTGCCGAACGGGGCCCGCCAGGGCGTGGCCACGGAGCTGGCCAACCTCGACAAGCAGATCACCGAGGCCTACACCCGGCTCGCCTCCACGCGGCAGGCCCAGGCGAACGACTCCGGGTTCGTGCAGAACGCGATCGTCGGCCCCCTCAAGTCGAAGCGGACCGCCACGATCGACCGGATCCGGATCAACATCCAGCGCGCCGGCGGACAGTTCAACAGCTCGCTGAGCCAGCTCGCCGGCTGCACGACGCAGACCACCAACCAGACCAACGCCGGTGAGGGCGGTCAGGACAACGGCGGTCAGAACGACGACGGCCAGCAGAACGGCGGCGGCCAGAACAACGACGGCCAGCAGGGCAACGGCGGCCAGCAGGGCAACGGCGGCCAGGGCGGCAACGGCCCGGTGGCGGCCGACTTCGTGGACATCACCAAGGTCCAGGGCAACGCCCAGCTGGGCGTCGGCCAGAACGGTCTCGCCGCCAACGGCAGGAGCGGTTCGCGGGGCACCTTCACCACGAACTGCGGCACCAACGGCAACGACAACCACAACACGGACAACGTGATCGTGGCCCCCGGTGTCACCAACGGCGCGCACCACCTGCACGACTACGTCGGCAACCAGAGCAACGACGCCTTCGCGAGCGACCAGGAGCTGGCGGCGGCCGAGACCAGCTGCCGAAACCAGGGCGACAAGTCCTCGTACTTCTGGCCGGTGCTGCGTCTGCAGGACGGCACGCAGGACTTCGACCAGAACAACGACGGCGGCGGCAAGGAGGGCAACGTCGGCCGGATCCTCCAGCCCGTCCAGGCCCAGCTGAAGTTCGTCGGCAACAAGAGGGGCAAGGTCGTCGCGATGCCGACGGCCCTGCGCATCATCACCGGTGACGCCAAGGCCTTCGTCAACGGCAACGCCAACGCCAACGTGAACTGGAGCTGCACCGGCTTCGAGAACAAGGTGCAGCTGAAGGACAAGTACCCGATCTGCCCGCAGGGCAGCCAGGTGGTCCGTACGACCGCCTTCCAGAGCTGCTGGGACGGTCAGAACATCGACAGCGCCAACCACCGCACGCACGTGTCGTTCGTCCGGGCCGACGGCACCTGCGCCAACGGTTTCAAGGCCATCCCCCAGCTCCAGGTCCGCCTGGTCTACAACGTCCCGGCCCCGAAGATCCAGAACGGCCAGGTCGTGAACCCGTACGCGGTGGACTCCTTCCCGGAGAACCTGCACAAGCCGATCACCGACCACAACGACTTCATCAACTTCTTCTCCCCGAACCTGATGAACAAGATGGTCAACTGCATCAACACCGGCAGGAAGTGCACGTGACGCCGACGGTCTGACCGGACGCCGAAGGCCGGCGGTGAGGAATCCTCACCGCCGGCCTTCGTGCTGTCCGGGATCAGTGACCGGAGTGCGTGGCGCCCGCGGAGGGCTCGTCGGAGGTGTGCGCCGAGTGGTCCGTGCCCTCCTCGATGTCACCGCCGAGCTTCTTCTGCAGCGCCGTCATCGTGGTGGTCTCGCCGACGGCCACCCACTTGCGGCCGACGAGGTAGTGGCCGCCGTAGTCCTTCGCGCCGTTGATCCACTCACGCTGGCCGCGGTCGGTGGCGAAGGTGGCCAGGATGAACTTGGCGTCGGCGTCCTTGCAGACCGCCTGGCGGATCTCGTCGGCGTCGATCTGCATGTTGGGGGTGCACTTCGCCTCGGCGGCCAGCTGCTCGAGGCTGCCGGTGGCCGTCTCGGGGACGGCCTTCGTGCCCCCGTCGGAGCCGCCGCAACCGGTCAGCACCAGCACCGCCGCGGCGCCGGCCACCGCGAGCATCGATCGGGTCACCTTCATCAGTCCTCCCTGCAAGAGCCTCGTCGTGGATACGGCTCCCGCGCGCGGTCCGCTCAAAATACCGCTGCCACCGAAGGGGCACGCGTGCGAAGGTGGGCCGGTGGACCAAGACTGGGAAGACCGCGTGACCGCCGCCTGGGCCCGCTTCGGCACCTACACCGAGGAGGCGGCGCCCGACTTCAGGGCCGTGATCGACGCGCTCGTCGCCGAACTGCCCGACGGCAGCCCGCTCGGCCCGTTCGAACAGGCCTGCGCCTGGGACTCGACCGGCCACTCGGACAAGGCGGTCCCGCTGTACCGGGAGGCGCTGGCCCGCGGTCTCGACGGCTACAAGGGGCGCCGCGCCAGGATCCAGCTCGCCAGTTCGCTGCGCAACATCGGGCAGCCGGAGGAGGGCGTCAAACTGCTCACGCCCGAACTGGCCGCCCCCTCCGACGAGTTGGACGACGCGGTCCGCGCCACACTCGCCCTGTGCCTGTCCGGTCTGGGCCGTGACCGCGAGGGCCTCTCCCTCGTCCTCGAGGCACTCGCCGCCCACCTGCCCCGCTATCAGCGCTCGATGGCGAACTACGCGCGGGAGCTGGTCGCGCCGGCGGACTGACCCACCCGTACGGCCGGTGACCATCCACCGGTTCGCTCGTTCTACTGGGCGTGCAGTCACAGGATGTCGCCCCGCGCCCCGCACCCGGTTTCCCGGCCGACCGGGTCGTCGACGTCGAGCAGGCCGAGGCCGCGCTCGTCGAGCACTACCCTCGCCTCGTCCGGCTCGCCTACCTGGTGCTGCCGCCGGACCTCGGCCGGGGCCGCCGCGTTCTGACCGCCCACGCCCTCGCCCAGCGCGCCCTGCCCCGCGGCCGCGCCGCGGCCCCCGTCATCCCGGCCCAGTCCACCGCCCGCGACGGCGATCCCGGCTACGCCTACGTCCGCCTCCAGGTCGTGCGCACGGCGCTGGAGGCAGGCCTGCCGCTGAAACGGCGGGCGTGGCCGAAGCGCGCGCAACTGCCGCCGCTGCTGCCCCAGGTGTGGGGGCTGCGCCTCTTCCCCCGTTCCGGCGGCGCCGACGAACTCGCCCTGGACCAGCGGCTCTGCGCCCTCCCCGGACCGGCCCGCGCCGCCTACGTCCTGCGCGGCCTGGAGAGGCTCCCCGACGGTGATGTGCGCGAGGTGCTGACCGGCGCCGGGGTCGGCGCCGACGAGGTCGCCGCGGCCCTGCGCGAGGCCGACACGGTCCCCGCGCGGTACGCGCTGCTCGACTCCTCCGAGTTCGACCCGTGCTTCCTCCAGGTCCGGCCCACCGACCTGATGCGCCGCCGCCGGCACACCAGGGCCGCGCTCGCCGCCGCGGCCGCGCTCGCCGTGTGCGGCGCCCTGGTCGCGCTGCCCGGCGACGGCTGGGGGCCCGACGGCGCGGCCGCCCCGGTGTACGCGCGGAACCCGGCCGCCGAGGCCGCCCTCGACCCGGGGCGGCTGGTGAAGGTCTCCCCCGCCGCCTGGAAGACCTCCGCCCGCACCGACTTCTCCGTCTGGCCCGCGCGCGGCGACCTCACCGGCGACAGCGCGCTGCTGCGCCGCGCCCTCGCCGTCTGGGCCCGCCCCGGCGGGACCGTCCGTGTCTCGGCGACCCCCGACACCCCGACCGGCGGCCCCTCCGGGCCGCCCCAGCTCCTGTTCGCGGGCGAGGTCGACACCGCCCGCGTGGTCGTCCTCCACGACGGCCTGCGCATCGCCCGCTACGCCGAGCCGAAGGAGGGCACCGCCGGGGCCGCCCTGGACTTCGCGCGCGTGGACGGAGCGACCGGTGCGGAGGCGTCCGCGGTGGTCCTGGACCGGACCGACGGCAACGTCCGCTACCTCACCGCGCCCTGGGTGAGGAAGGCCGCCGAGCGGGACCTGTCGAAGCCCGGCGCCGGGCTGATGGACCTGACCCTGACCGACGGCATGACCTCACCGCTGGCCAGCCCCGCCACCCATGCCGGCGCCTGCACCACGTGGAACGTGCTGCAGCTGACCGACGCCTCGGGCTCCTACCTGGTGAGCGACCTCGGTGAGCTCGTTCCCGCCCGGCTGACCGCGGGCCGTCCGGGCAGGACGAAGGACGCGACGGGGGCGGAGGCGCTGCGCACCTGGGCGCCGTTCGCCTGCTCGCTGGGCGAGGTGCGCGGACAGGGCGTCCGCACGGTCAACGCGTGGGGGTACGCGCGGCAGTCGCTGCCCGACGAGAGCGGGTCGGGCGCCTGGGTGTGCACGCGGGCCGAGACCTGGCGGGGCGACGGGACGCGGGTGCTGGCCCAGTTCCAGACGCCGGGCGGACTGTTCGGGGCGGTCGTGGCGAAGGCCGGCGACGTACCGGCGTGCGGTCCGCGCGATCCGCACGTGCTGGCCGGAGTGCTGTGGAAGTCGAAGGCCGGTTCCTGGTACCTGCTCGCCGCCGGCGACAGGAGGACGGAGTCGGTGCGGGCGACGGGCGGGGTCAGCGGGTCGGCGGAGGGCAACCTGCTGGCCGTACCGACGAAGCAGGGGGCCCAGGCGGAGCTGAAGGGAACGCTGGAGAACGGGCGGTCGATCAGCGGGCTGCGGTAGGCCGTTCCGCCGGCACGAATCCCGTGGCCGATCCCGTACTTCGCGTCCGGATTCGATCGGTAGGGTGTTCGTATGACTATCGGGGTTCGCCGCAGAATGGGAGTGGAGGAGCGGCGGCAGCAGTTGATCGGCGTCGCCCTCGAGCTGTTCGCCCGCCGTTCCCCCGACGAGGTCTCCATCGACGAGATCGCCGCGGCCGCCGGCATCTCGCGCCCGCTCGTCTACCACTACTTCCCCGGCAAACTCAGCCTGTACGAAGCCGCGTTGAGGCGCGCCTCGCAGGATCTGGCGGGCCGGTTCGCCGAGCCGCACGAGGGGCCGCTGGGGGCGCGGCTGCTGCGGGTGATGCGCCGCTACTTCGACTTCGTCGACGAGCACGGGCCCGGTTTCTCGGCCCTCATGCGCGGCGGCCCGGCGGTCGGCTCCTCCACGACGAACGCGCTGATCGACTCCGTGCGCCAGGCCGCCTACGAACAGATCCTGTCGCACCTGGAGATCACCGACCCGCCCGCACGTCTGGAACTGGTCGTCCGCTCCTGGATCTCCCTCGCCGAGTCGACGGCGCTGATCTGGCTGGACGGGCGGCGCATCCCGCGCGAGGAGCTGGAGGTGCAGCTCGTGCAGGACTTCGCCGCCCTCACCGCCGTGAGCGCCGCCCACGACGAGGAGCTGCGCACGCTGCTGCGGCCCGTCCTGGGCGGAGAGCCGGCCGACGGCCCGTTCGGCGAGCTCGTCACCCGGCTCATCGCCCTCGCTTCCTAGGACACGCCCAGGAGAGGTCCTAGCTTGATCTTTAACCTGGTGCCTCGAACGGCGCCTCGTACTTGATCACTCGGGTTGGTAACTGCCGTACATGCAGGCGGCCTTCGGCTGACTATGTGCTCCGACCAAGGAACGCACACACCCAGCACGAAGGCCGTGGGGATGAGTCTGTTGCACCCTGCTGTTCGGCAGGAGCCGTTCGCTGAACTGTCACGCTTCCGGGGCTAGCTCTCGTACTTGCGGTACGACGGGTCGAGGTCGCGCACCTCGGCGGAGGCGTGCAGCGCGAGGCCCTCGGCGGGCTTGACGTGCTGCCGCAGCAACTCCAGCACCGCCTCGGTGAGCCGGGCCCTGGTCTCCTCGGTGCGACCCGCCAGCAGCCCGATATGGATGTGGACGATCGCGTGCCCCTGCGTGTCCGGGCCGACGGTGGCGTCCTCGGTCCGCCGGAACTGCGTCTTGCACGCCGGTGGCTTCGCGGCCGCGATCTCGACGACGGCGCGGTGCAGCGCCTTGGCGAATCCGGGCCGGTCGAAGTCGTCGGCGAGCCGGTCGGAGTAGTCGACGGTGATCTGCGGCATGGGCACTCCTGTGCTAGGCGACAGCGCTCACCCTAACCCGCAGGTCAGGGTGAGCGACTCTCGATCAGTCCGTGCGGGAGAAGACCGCCACGGTGCGCGCCGGCACGTCGAACGTCCCCGCGGCCGTCTCGTACGCCGCCGTCTTCACGGTGGCGTCCGCGCCCGCCGCCTGCACCGGGTGCAGGCGGTAGCCGGTCCCGGCGAGCGAGGCGACCCGCTGCTTCTGCGCCTGGGGCGTCGCGTTGAAGACGACGACCAGGTCATCGAGGCGCATGGTGATCACGCCGGGCGTCTCGTCCTTCCCCGACAGGGGGAAGGAGAGCGCCGACTGCACCTGCGCGGCCGTGTCGAGGGAGAACGCCTTCTCCGTCGTACGGATCCGCAGCAGGTCCCGGTACGCGGCCGAGGCGCCGTCGATCTGCGCGCAGCCGACCGCGACCTGGGTCAGCAGGGGCTTCGCGTACGACCACTTGGACGCGTTGTCGGCGGCCGGCGGCAGTCCGCGTCCGAAGCCGTTGCCGTCGGCGCAGCTCCAGTGGATCGCGTTGAACCAGTCGCCGCTGTCGTAGGAGTTGCGGTCCAGGGACTTCGAGCGCAGCAGGTCGGTGCCGGCCTGGGAGAGCGCCGGGCCCTGCGAGAGGGCGGCCGTGGCCATGGCGAGGACCTGCATCCGGGCGCGGTCCGCGGCGGAGGTGCCCGCCGGGAGCTTGAAGGCGAGGGCGTCGAAGAGCGACTCGTTGTCGTGGGCGTCGGCGTAGGCGAGGGCGTCGCCGGGGGCGTCCGCGTAGCCGGCGGGTGAGCCGTTGTAGTCGACCTCGGAGCCCTTGACCTCCTTGCCGCCGGTGTCGGTGAAGCGGTAGCCGGCGAGGTTGCCGGAGAGCCCGACCTTGATCAGGTCTTGGTAGTGCAGCAGGCGGGCCTTCTGCTCCTCCGGGGTGCCGTTGCTCTTCGACGAGTTGGGCTCGTTGTAGAGCCCGGAGGCGAAGCCCTGGACGCCGGGGTCCTCGTCGAAGGGGCCGCCGCCGCGCACCGCGTCACGGGCGCGGTCGGAGAAGGTCGCGATGCCCGTCCCCGCCATGTTCTTCTGCGTGGCCTGGACGAACCGGGCGTCGTCGGCGACCTCGCCGAAGTTCCAGCCCTCGCCGTACAGGATGATCTTCTTGCCGTCGACGCCGTCCTTCGCGAGGGTCAGCCCGTCGAGGGCCTTGCGCACGGCGAGGATGTTGGCCTTGGGGTGGTGGCCCATGAGGTCGAAGCGGAAGCCGTCGACCTTGTACTCCCTGGCCCAGGTGACGATCGAGTCGACGACCAGCTTGCCCATCATGGCGTTCTCGGTCGCGGTGTTGGCGCAGCAGGTGCTGTTGGCGACCGAGCCGTCGGCGAGGAGCCGCTGGTAGTAGCCGGGGACGATCCGGTCCAGGACGCTGGTGCCGGCCTGGCCGGCGGCCGCCGTGTGGTTGTAGACGACGTCCATGACGACCCGCAGGCCGTCCTCGTTGAGCGCCTTCACCATCTTCCGGAACTCGACGGTGCGGGCGGTGCCCTCCGGGTCGGTGGCGTAGGAGCCCTCGGGGACCGTGTAGTGGTAGGGGTCGTAGCCCCAGTTGTAGGCGTCCTTGGCGGCGGCCTTCGCCACGCACTCCTGCTGCTTGTCGGAGTCGGCCGGGTAGGAGGCCAGGTCGCAGTCGACGGTGGCCTGGTCGGACTTCTTCTCGGGGATGGTGGCGATGTCGAAGGCCGGCAGGAGGTGGACGTACGAGGTGCCGGCCTCGGCCAGCTTCCTCAGGTGCCGGCTGCCGTCGCTGTCCTTGTCGGTGAAGGCCAGGTAGGTGCCCCGGTCGCTCGCCGTCCTGTCCTCGACGGAGAAGTCCCGGATGTGCAGCTCCTGGATCTGGGCGTCCTTGAGCGGCACGGCCTTCGGCTTCTTCAGGGAGGTCCAGCCGCTCGGTGCGAGGGACCTGTCGGCGAGGTCGACGACGAGGCTCTGCTTCGAATCGGTGGTGAGGGCGACCGCGTACGGGTCGGTGACCTTGTTGGTGACGACCTCTCGGACGCTGGGCGCCCACACCGTCACCACGTACCTGTACGGCTTGTTCTTCCAGGACTTCGAGCCGGTGACGGACCAGACGCCGGTGGCGGCGTCACGGCGCATCGGCTTGAGCGAACCGTCCAGCTCCAGGGACACGCTCTGGGCGGTGGGGGCCCAGACCGCGAGGGTGGGACGGCCCTGGTGGAAGGTCGGGCCGAGGTCCGCCCCGGTCGCGTCGTACAGATCGTCGAGCACTCCGGCGATCTGCACGCCGGTCGCCGCGAGCACGGCGCCGTTGGCGGCCTGCTGGGAGGCGACGAGCTGGCCGCGCAGGGCCTCGCGGACCCGGTCGCGGTCCCGGGGGTCGACGGACCAGGCGGTGTAGTCCTTCAGATGCGGGAACTTCGCCTTCTGGGCGTCGGTGAGGCCGGTCTTGTCCAGCCGCAGCCGGCGCTCGTCGGTGCTGGTCAGCGTGCCGTTCTCGGCCTTGATCGAGCCGGTGCGGGAGTACCGCAGCTGGGTGGAGGCGGCGGCGTCGGAGCCGTTCCAGGCGACGGTGTCCCGGTCGATCCAGACCGCCTTGGAGGTGGTCAGGTCGACGGCGGCCGCGGAGCCCGCGGGCTGCGGCAGCAGGGGCTTCTCCTGGCCGTTCAAGAGCCACACCTCGTGGCCGCCGGCCTTGAGGTCGAGGGACTGGTCGGTGGGGAGGTCCTTCTCGTCGCCCTTGTGGATGATGTAGCTGAGGCTGGTGGCACCCTCGGTGAGCGGCACCTCGAAGACAGCGCCATAGGCATCAGTCTTCACCGGCTTCAGCGGGTTCGACCACTCGGTGGGGTGCGCGGCGCCGGTCCAGACGTGCAGGCCCCAGCCGTCGTAGTTCCCGTCGGCCCGGTGGTAGTGCAGGACCGCCTTGGTCGTGTCCTGCGCCGGGTAGTCGGGCCGCTCGGTGCGGACGGTCTCCTTGCCCTGCTCGATCCAGACCTCGCCCGTCCTGGTGACGTCGATGGTGCGGTCGGCGGAGACGTCCTTGTCGCCGTCCTCGTCGATGACGAGGAAGCCGATGTTCGAGGCACCGGGCTTCAGCTTGACGTAGGCGAAGGCGCCGTAGGCGTCCCGGCCGGTGAAGGGGTGGCTGTCGGGCCAGTTGGTCGACTCGCCGTCGGCGAGGTCGCCCCAGGCGTACAGGCCCCAGTCGTCGTAGGCGCCGTCGGCGCGCTTGTAGTGGACGATCGCGTAGTCGCGGGAGGAGGCGGTGGGGATCTCCTCGGCGGGCGGGGCGCCGGTGACGCTGTCGGCGGTGGCGCTCGCCGTACGCCCGGCCGCGTCCACGACGACGGCCTTGTAGCGCAGCGCGGTGCCGGCCGGGACGTCCTCGCCGAGGGTGTGGGTGACCTTGTAGGGGGCGTGGTCGGCGGAGCCCAGCGTCCGCCACGCGCCGTCGCCGACCTGGGCGGCGAAGACGACCCGGTTGAGCCGGCCGCCATCCACGTCCGCGCTCACTTCGACCGTGCCGGTGGCGCCGGCGGCCGGGGCCTTCAGGGTGATCGTCGGCTTCGTGGCGGGCGCGGCGGGCTTGCCGGCCGCCTTGAGGACGACGCTCGCACCGGCGGGGACGGTGAGCGTGACCTTGCTGTCGGCGTCGGAGGTCACGGCGCCGGACGTGCCGTAGATCCCGCGGAAGGAGGTGTGCGTCGAGCCGCTTGCGACGGTCGCCGTCCGCGCCTCGCCGGCGTTGTTGAAGGCGACGAGGTACTCGGTGCCCGTCCGGGCGTCCGTGCGGGAGAAGGCGTAGATGCCGGGGCCGTCCGCCGCGTACCGCTCGGTCTGCACGCCGTCGGCGAGGGCCGGGTTGGCCTTGCGGAGCTGGGACAGTGCCCTGATCTGCCGGTACAGCGGGGCGGTGGTGTCGAAGGCGTCGCTCGCGTGGGTGCGGTCGGTGCCGATCTCGTCGTCGTCGAGGTAGTCGGCGGTGCGCGACGCGAACATGGTCTGGCGGGCGTCCTTGTCGCCGCCGGAGCCGGTGAAGCCCTGCTCGTCGCCGTAGTAGACGACCGGGTTGCCGCGGCTGAGGAACATCAGCTCGTTGGCGAGCCGGTCCTTGGCGAGGAGGTCGGCGTCGGTGGCCTTCGGGTTGTCCTGCTTCAGGAAGTACCCGATCCGGCCCATGTCGTGGTTGCCGAGGAAGGTGACCTGCTCGTAGGCGTTGGCCTTGTCGGTCGTGTACTTGTAGTCGTCGCCGAAGACGGCGGCGAGCTTCCTGGCGCTGCCGCCCTGGGAGGCGTACTGGCGGGCCGCCTCCTGGAAGGGGAAGTCGAGGGTGGCGTCCAGGCGGCCCTGGGTGACGTACGGCGACGTGACCGAGGTGTCGGAGGAGTAGACCTCGCCGAACATGAAGAAGTCGTCACGGCCCCGCTTGGCCGCGTAGGCGTCGAGGGCCGTGGCCCACTGCGTCCAGAACTCCATGTTGACGTGCTTGACGGTGTCGATGCGGAAGCCGTCGATGTCGAAGTCCCGGACCCACCGCTGGTAGATCTTCTCCATGCCGCTGACGACCTCGGGTCGCTCGGTCCACAGGTCGTCGAGGCCGGAGAAGTCGCCGTAGGTGGAGCTCTCGCCGGCGAAGGTGGAGTCGCCGCGGTTGTGGTACATCGCCGGGTCGTTGAGCCAGGACGGGACCTTGACGTTCTTCTTCTGCGCGGGCACGGCCGGCGTGCGCGGGAAGGAGTCGGCGTCGGTCTCCGGGAAGTCCCCGGTGCCCGCGTAGTCCGCGTCGTCGAAGGGCTCGCCGTCCTTCGTCAGGTACGGGAAGGCGCCCTTGGAGAGGTAGTCGTAGGACTTCTCCTCGTAGTCGACGACGTCGGCGGTGTGGTTGGTGATGACGTCGAAGTAGACGTTCATGCCCTTGGCGTGCGCCTTGGAGATGAGGGTCCGCAGGTCCTCGTTGGTGCCGAAGTGCGGGTCGACCTGGGTGAAGTCGGTGATCCAGTAGCCGTGGTAGCCGGCGGAGGCGTTGGCGCCGGTTCCCTGGACGGGCTGGTTCTTGAAGATGGGCGCCATCCACAGGGCGGTGGTGCCGAGGCCCTTGATGTAGTCGAGGCGCTTGATCAGGCCCTTGAGGTCGCCGCCCTGGTAGAAGCCCTTGTCGGTGGGGTCGTAGCCGGTCGTCAGGCGTGAACCGGTCAGGCCGCCCCTGTCGTTGGCGGTGTCGCCGTTGGCGAAGCGGTCGGGCAGGACGAAGTAGAACTGCTCGCGGGTGGCGTCGTGCCGGGCGGGCTCCGCGGCCAGCCGCGCGTCCGACGGGGGCGGAGGCGGGGTGTCCGCGCGGGCCGCGAGCGGCTGCACGAGTGCGGCGGCGAGCGCGGCGGCGGTCACGGCCGCGACCCGTCCGGCATGGGCGGTACGGCGCCTTCGACGCGCCGGCCATCTCGGTATCACAGGCGGGAACTCCTTGCGATTACGGCTCAGGTGGGTCCGACCCCGCGCGACCGTATCGCTGACGAAAGCTTTACAGCAAGAGTCTTGAAACCATCGGTAAGAACTTTCATCCGCGGTCTTGACGTCTCATTCCCAACTCCCCGACACTCACGGGCGGTTCGGCCTCCGACGACGTCATCGCCGACCTGTGGTCCCACCTGGGAGTCCGGCGCGAACCGCTCGTTCACGACGGGCGGTTCGCGCCGGATGCTCCGTGAGCGACACCTGGAAGCAGGGGTCAGCAGCCCGACTTGCCCGCGTAGATCGCCAGGGCCGTGTTCGAGCCCAGGGTGGCGGTGAACTGCCCACTGGAGTTCACCGTCACCGTGGTGTTGTTCTGCACGTTGCAGTACGTCCCCGCCGGCAGCGAGGTCTGGTACGTCCGGGTCAGCGAGCCCGGCTCGTGGTTGATCGCGACGTACCCCTTGGCGCCCCGCCCGAAGGCGATCGCGTCACCTCCGTTGTCCCACCAGTTGGTGACCGCCGCACCGCGCGTGGCGTTGCGGAACGCCACCATCGACTTGATCTCCGGCCAGGCGTGCTGGCACTTCCAGCCGTTCTGCCAGCAGGCGTTCACCGTGCCGCCGTTGGGCGGGCCGGCGTCGACGTCGGACCACTCGTAGGCCGAGTTGACGTCCGGGGCGCCGTAGGGCCAGGCCAGCATGAACACGTGGGCCAGCGTGTAGTTCGCGCCGTCCTTGTAGTTGAGGGTGGAGCCGTTGCGCTCGGTGTCGTGGTTGTCGACGAAGACGCCGGAGACGCCGCTGCTCATGTAGCCCCAGCCCTCGCCGTAGTTCTTGAGGTAGGCGAGGTTCTCGTTGTTGAAGACGCGCTTGAGGTCGTAGGCGTAGCGGAACTCCTGCACGTCGCCGTTGCCCGTGTACTCGGTGGGCTGGACGGCCTCGCCGCTTCCGTAGATGACCTCCTGCTTCCAGTAGGCGTTCGGGTTGGTCAGGCGGGACTTGATGTTCGCGAGGTCCGCCGCGTCGATGTGCTTGGCCGCGTCGATGCGGAAGCCGTCGACGCCGAGGCTCAGCAGGTCGTTCATGTAGCCGGCGACGGTCTTGCGGACGTACTCCTCGCCCGTGTCCAGGTCGGCCAGGCCGACCAGTTCGCAGCGCTGGACGTTCCAGCGGTCGGAGTAGTTGGAGATCTGGCTCGTGCAGTCGTCGAAGTCGTAGGAGGAGTACAGGCCGGGGTAGGCGTACTTGGTGTACGACGAGCCGCCGGTGCCGGTGCCGTTCCCCGCCGACATGTGGTTGACGACGGTGTCGACGACGACTTTCACGCCCGCCGCGTGGCAGGTGTCCACCATGGAGCGGAACGCCGTACGGTCCCCGAGCCGTCCGGCGATCCGGTAGCTGACCGGCTGGTAGGACGTCCACCACTGCGCGCCCTGTATGTGCTCGGCGGGCGGGGAGACCTGGACGTATCCGTAGCCGGCGGGGCCCAGGGTGCTGGTGCACTCCTTGGCGACCGAGGCGAAGTTCCACTCGAAGAGGACGGCCGTGACGTCCTTGGTGCCGGGCGGGGAGGCCTGCGCTTCGGACGGGGTCATGACAAGGGCGGCCGCCGCGAGGGCGAGGGCCCCGGAGAGGGATCTGCGTGCCATGTGGGGTTCCTTCGACGGTGAAGGCACTTGCTGAAATCTTTCAGCAAACTTGCGGTGACGCAGATGTTAAAGGCCCGCCGCCTGAAAAGGCAGCGGGCCGTGTGAAGTTGATGCAGGAAATTGCGACGGGCTGTCAGGCCGTGTCCGGGCCGTCTCAGTCCGTGGTGAACCACACCGTCGTGTCCGCCGGCAGCTTCGCCTCGCCGTTCGCCTCCGCCACCTCGCCGCTGGCGAGGAGGACACGGCCGTACGACGGGATCCGCACCGACTCCCCCGACGTGTTCGCGACGCACACGAAGTCCCCGCGCCGGAAGGCCAGGACGCCCTCGGGGGCGCGCAGCCACTCGACGGAGTCGCCCGCTCCGAGGTCCGGCTGGGCGCGGCGGACGGCCAGCGCGGAGCGGTACAGCTCCAGCGTCGAGCCGGGCACGCCGTCCTGCGCCTCCACGCTCAGCTCGCCCCAGCTCTCCGGCTGCGGCAGCCAGCTGCCCCCACCGCCGAAGCCGTACGAGGAGCCCTCGCGCGTCCACGGGATCGGCACCCGGCAGCCGTCGCGGAAGCCGTCCTGGCCGGCGCCGCGGAAGTACGCGGGGTCCTGGCGCACCTCGTCCGGGAGGTCGACGACGTCCGGCAGTCCCAGTTCCTCGCCCTGGTAGACGTACGCCGAGCCCGGCAGCGCCAGCATCAGCAGGGTGGCCGCCCGTGCCCGGCGCAGGCCCAGCTCACGGTCTCCGGCGGTGCGGATCTGTGTGCCGAGGCCGGGCGGGTTGGCGAACCGGGTGGCGTGCCGGGTGACGTCGTGGTTGGACAGGACCCAGGTGGCGGGGGCGCCGACGGGACGCATGGCCTCCAGGGTGCGGTCGACGACCGAGCGCAGCTCCTCGGCGTCCCACTCGGTGGCCAGGTACTGGAAGTTGAAGGCCTGGTGGAGCTCGTCGGGGCGGACGTAGTTGGCCGTGCGCTCGACGGTCGGGGTCCACGCCTCGGCGACGAAGATGCGCTCGCCCGAGTACTCGTCGAGGATCGTGCGCCACTGCCGGTAGATCTCGTGGACGCCGTCCTGGTCGAAGAACGGCATGACATCGTTGCCCAGCAGCTTGAGCTGGTCGTGGGATCCCAGGTCCGGCAGTCCCTGTGCCTTCACCAGGCCGTGCGCCACGTCGATACGGAAGCCGTCCACGCCCATGTCGAGCCAGAAGCGCAGGATGGAGCGGAACTCGTCGCCGACGGCCGGGTGCTCCCAGTTGAAGTCGGGCTGCTCGGGGGCGAAGAGGTGGAGGTACCACTCGCCGGGCGTGCCGTCGGGTTCCGTGACCCGCGTCCAGGCGGGCCCGCCGAAGATGGACTCCCAGTCGTTGGGCGGCAGTTCGCCGTTCTTCCCCTTGCCGGGACGGAAGTGGTAGCGCTCCCGCAGCGGGGAGCCCGGGCCCTCGGCGACGGCCCGCTTGAACCACTCGTGCTGGTCGGAGGAGTGGTTGGGGACCAGGTCGACGATGATCCTGAGGCCGAGCTCGTGGGCGTCGCGGATCAGCGCGTCGGCGTCGAGGAGGTTGCCGAACATGGGGTCGACGGCGCGGTAGTCGGCTACGTCGTAGCCGGCGTCGGCCTGCGGGGAGGCGTAGAAGGGGCTGAGCCACACGGCGTCGATGCCCAGGTCGCGCAGGTAGGGGAGGCGGGAGCGTACGCCTTCCAGGTCACCCATGCCGTCGCCGTTGCTGTCGGCGAAGCTGCGCGGGTACACCTGGTAGATCACCGCGTCCCGCCACCAGTCGCGGCGCTGGGCGACGGTGGCGACGGTGGCGACGGCGGAGGCGGGCCGGGAGGTGGGGGCCGGGGCGGCGGAGTGCTGCTGGCTCATGGCGTCCTTGGTAACGGAGTTGCGGTCATGGGGGTCTGGGGTGTTCGGCGGCGGATGATGAGGCGGCCGCGGTGCCGGCGGGGTCGGATGGACACCGCGGCCGCCACCCGCGCTCTCACGAGCGCGGGAGTCGATCTCCGGCGGGGCGGGTCTCAGCCCTTCGTGCCGCCTGCGGTCAGGCCGGTCACCAGGTTCTTCTGCACGAGGTAGAAGAACGCGGAGACGGGTATCGCGATCAGCACCGCGGTGGCGGCCATGAGGTTGCGCTGGGCGTCGTGCTCGCTGACGAAGCTCTGCAGGCCGACGGCGAGCGTGTACTTCTGGTCGTCGAGCAGGAAGGTCGTCGCGAAGGCGACCTCGCCGAAGGCCGTGATGAAGCTGTAGAACGCGGCGACCGCGAGGCCCGGCTTGGCGAGCGGCAGGATCAGCCGCGCGAAGGTGCCGAACGGGGTCAGGCCGTCGACGCGTCCGGCCTCGTCGATCTCGAACGGGATGGTGTCGAAGTAGCCCTTGAGCAGCCAGGCGCAGTAGGGCACCGCGGTCGAGCAGTAGACGAGGATCAGGCCGAGGTAGGTGTCGATGAGCTGGAGCTCCGACAGGATCTGGTACATCGGCACGATCAGCACGGCGATCGGGAACATCTGGGTGACCAGCAGCACCCACATGAACTTCCGGTAGCCGGGGAAGCGCATGCGGGACACGGCGTAGCCGGTGGTGGCGGCGATCAGCACGCCGATGACCGTGGTGCCCAGCGAGACGATCAGGGAACTCTTCAGCCAGTCGAAGAAGTTCGTGTTCTGCAGGACGAACGAGTAGTTGTCGAACGTCATCTTGGACCAGATGCGTCCGGGGTGAAGGTAGTCGTCCTTGTCGGGGCCGAGGGAGAGGAAGACCAGCCAGGCGATCGGGAACAGCGCGATGAGGCCGGCGACGGTGAGGATGCCGTGGGAGGCCAGGGAAACCAGAGGCCCGCGCTTCCCGCGGCCCCGGGTCTTCCCGGGGGTGCCGGCCGGGCTGCGCTCGGTCACGTCGGCGGAGGTCTCGACGGTGGTCGTGCTCATGGGAACTCCTGCCTCAGATCGCGAGCTGCTGCTCGTTGCGGTTCAGCCAGCGGCGGTAGAATGAGGTGAAGACGATCAGGATGGCCAGCAGCAGGATGCCGTAGGCGGCCGACTGAGCGAAGTCACGCGGCTGCTGTCCGAAGCCGAGGTAGTACGCCCAGGTGACGAGGATCTGGGCGTCGGGCGCGGTGTTGCCGAACAGCAGGAAGATCACGGCGAACTGGTTGAAGGTCCAGATGATGCCGAGGAGGACGACGGTGGAGCTGACGGACCGCAGTCCCGGCAGGGTGACGTACCGGAACCGCTGCCAGGCGTTGGCGCCGTCCATCTCGGCGGCCTCGTAGAGGGAGGAGTCGATGGACTGCAGGCCGCCGAGCAGGGAGACCATCATGAACGGCACACCGCACCAGGTGTTCACCATGATCGCGGCGAACCGCTGCCAGAAGGTGTCCTCCAGCCACAGCGGCGTCGGCAGGTGCAGTGCCTCCAGGCCGGAGTTGATGATGCCGCCGTCGGCGAGCATGAACCGCCAGCCGAAGACGGTGACGAAGGTGGGCACGGCCCAGGGCAGGATCAGGATCAGCCGGTAGAAGGTGCGGCCGCGGATCTTCTGGTTGAGCAGCAGCGCGAGGCCGAGGCCGATGGTGTAGTGCAGGGCGACACAGGCGGCCGTCCACACGATCGTCCAGATGAAGTGCGACCAGAAACGGTCGTAGGAGGTCTCGCCCCACAGGATGTCGGCGTAGTTGTCCAGGCCGATGAACTTGTAGGTGGCCTCGATCTCGTTGACGCCGATGGTGCGGGCCGTGTTGAGGCTGTTGGCGTCGGTGAGGGTGAGGTAGAGGCCGTACGCCAGCGGATACAGCACCAGGACGCCCAGCACGACGATCACCGGGGCGATCATCGCGTAGGCGTACCAGTGCTTCTGGTAGCCGTGCTTCAGGCGCTGGCCCAGCCCGGGCCGCGGCGCGTCACCGCGGCGCTTGCCGGTCGCGCGGTCGATGGCGACTGTCATGGTTCGACACCTTCTGGAAGATCTGCGGCTCTGGGGGTGGGGCCGTTACGCGGGCACAGGCCGGTGGCCGCCGGATCACTCCCCCCTTGAGCAGGGTGATCCGGCGGCCACGCGGGACTCACTTGCTGAAGTCCGGAACCAGCTTGGCGATGGCGGTCTCAGCGTTGCTCAGGCCCTTGTCCAGGGACTCCTTGCCACCGGCGATCTTGGGCAGCTCGGTGTCCAGCGGGCCCCACAGGGAGCTGTACTCCGGCAGCGCCGGGCGCGGCTGGGCGGCGGACAGGACGGCGCCGTAGCCGGCGATGCCCGGGTCGGCCTTGACCTGGTCGGTGTAGGCGTCGTCGCGCGTCGGCAGGGTGGAGTTCTTCAGCGCGACGGCCGACTGGGACTTCGCGGAGGTCATGAAGTTGACGAACTTCAGCGCGGCCTTCTGGTGCGCCTCGTCGGAGCCGGCGTAGACGGACAGGTTGTGGCCGCCGGTCGGGGCGCCCGCCTTGCCGGTGGAGCCGGCCGGGACGGTGGCGATGCCGAGGTTGTTCTTGTCCTTGAACGCGGTGCCCTTGTAGAAGTTCGTGATCTCCCAGGGGCCCTGGATGATCGCGGCGACCTTGCCGTTGACGAAGGCGTCCTGGATGTGGGCGTAGGCGTCCGCGGTGGTGTCGGCCTTGTGCAGGCCCTTGCCGTCGAACAGGCCGAGCCAGGTGCCGTACGCCTTCTTCGCCTCCGCCGAGTTGACGGTGATCTTCTTGGCGTCGGCGTCGACGGTGTCGGTGCCCTCGCCGTAGAGGAAGGACTGGGCGTAGTAGGCCTGGGTGGAGCCCCAGTAGCCGTCGACGCCGGTCTTGTCCTTGATCGTGGCGGCGGCCGTCTTCAGCTCGTCCCAGGTCTTCGGGGCCGCGGTGATGCCGGCCTTGGCGAAGAGCTCCTTGTTGTAGACGAGCGCGAGCGTGTCGGTGACGATGGGCACGCCGTAGGTCTTGCCCTCGTACTTGGCCTGCTCGATCAGGTTGGACTTGAACTTGTCCTGCTCGGCGAGGGCCTCGGTGCCGTCCAGCGGCAGGAAGTAGCCCTTCTTGGCGAAGGCGGGGGTCCAGCCGACCTCGGAGCGCAGCACGTCCGGGGCTCCCTTGGAACCGGCGGCGGTGTCGAACTTGTTCTGTGCCTGGTCGAAGGGGACGTTGACGTACTTGACCTTGATGTCCTTGTTGGCGGCCTCGAAGTCCTTGATCAAGGCCTGGTACGTCGGCGCCTCGTTCGTCGCGTTGGACGTGTCCCACCAGGTGATGGTGACCGGGCCGTCGGCCGAGTCGCCGCTGTCACTTCCGCCGCAGGCCGTCGCCGCGAGGGCGAGGGACGCCACCAGCGCGGTGGCCGCTATGCCACGCCGCATGAGTTCTCCTTGAGGGTGAAAGCCCGTGTAGCTACAGGAGCGGTCCCGTCCACCGTCCTGTCGACTTGCCGACTGCGCCATTGCGGCGGCCGCCGGGCGACGAGAACGTAACAGCCATGTAAGCGGTGCGAAAGACCTTGCAGAAAAAAAGTGCAAGAGATCTCCGAAGTTATCCGGGCGTGACCTGATGACAACCGCCATGAGACCGTTGTTGACGCGGTTGAGCGGCCACAGAGCAGGGCACGGGGCAGTTGTGCAAGACTCTGCAAGCTCTTGCCATCACTTTCACGAGGGAGCGCGATGACGCAGCAGCCCCGGGCGGGCCGTCCAACAGGTCGCCCACGGCGTCCGATTGGTGTGCAAGGTGACACCTGGCCGGTACAGTCCACCCCTGTGACCACACGGCTTGCCGACATCGCTGCGCAGGCGGGGGTGAGCGAAGCGACCGTCAGCCGCGTCCTCAACGGGAAGCCCGGCGTCGCCGCCACCACCCGCCAGTCCGTGCTCGCCGCCCTCGACGTCCTGGGCTACGAGCGCCCCGTCCGTCTGCGCCAGCGCAGCGCGGGCCTGGTCGGCCTGATCACGCCCGAGCTGGAGAACCCGATATTCCCGGCCCTGGCCCAGGTCATCGGCCAGGCGCTGACCCGCCAGGGCTACACCCCGGTCCTCGCCACCCAGACCCCGGGCGGCTCCACGGAGGACGAGCTGACCGAGATGCTGGTCGACCGGGGGGTCGCCGGCATCATCTACGTCTCCGGCCTGCACGCGGACACCACGGCCGACATGCAGCGCTACGAGCAGCTGCGCGCCCAGGGCGTCCCCTTCGTCCTCGTCGACGGCTTCTCGCCCAAGGTCCAGGCCCCCTTCATCTCCCCCGACGACCGCGCGGCGATGACCCTCGCGGTCACCCACCTCGTCTCCCTGGGCCACACCCGCATCGGTCTCGCCCTCGGCCCGAAGCGGTTCGTCCCCGTCCAGCGCAAGATCGAGGGCTTCGTCCGCGCGATGCAGGACCAGCTGGCGCTGAGCCCGGAGACGATCGAGTCCGAGCTCGTCCAGCACTCCCTCTACACCCTGGAGGGCGGCCAGGCGGCCGCGACGGCCCTGATCGACCGCGACTGCACGGCGGTGGTCTGCGCCAGCGACATGATGGCCCTGGGCGCGATACGAGCGGCACGGCAGATCGGCCTGGCGGTCCCGCGGGACGTCTCCGTCGTCGGCTTCGACGACTCCCCGCTGATCGCCTTCACCGACCCGCCCCTGACCACGATCCGCAAGCCGGTCCCGGCGATGGGCCAGGCGGCGGTCCGTACGCTCCTGGAGGAGATCGGCGGCACCCCGGCCCCCCACAGCGAGTTCGTGTTCATGCCGGAACTCGTCGTGCGCGGCTCGACGGCCTCGGCACCCGGTGACCGCAATCGCCCGTAGGGCGGATTTCGCCTCGTACGACCGGTGCGTCCGTCGTATCCCGTAGGGGTCTCCCGGGTGGAGAACATGCGGGTCGGACGGGCCCAGGGGATGATCGGGGGTGATGGCTTTTCTGGCAGACTCTGTGTCCATGGGTGAATCGACCGTGACGTCGCCGGAAGGCCGTGAGGAGGCCGCTCCGCACACCGTCACGGCCGAGACGCGTCCGGGCACCCTGCACCGGCTGCGCACCCCTCGCCGCCCCCGCTTCTGGTTCGAGATCCTGCTCATCGCGGTGAGTTACTGGACGTACTCTCTGATCCGCAACGCGGTCCCGGAACAGAAGGCCGAGGCGCTGCGGAACGCCGACTGGATCTGGAAGGCCGAGCACCAGCTGGGCATCGCCGTGGAGGAGTCCGTCAACCACGCCGTGAACTCGGTGACTTGGCTCGTCGTCGGCATGAACTACTACTACGCCACCCTGCACTTCGTGGTGACGCTCGGTGTCCTTGTCTGGCTCTACCGCTGCCATCCCGGCCGCTACGCGGCCACCCGGACGGTCCTCTTCGCCACCACCGGCGTGGCCCTCGTCGGCTACTACCTGTATCCCCTGGCACCCCCGCGCCTGATGAACGGCGACCAGTTCATCGACACGGTCGTCGTCCACCAGACGTGGGGCTCGATGGCCTCCGGCGACCTGAAGAACATGTCGAACCAGTACGCCGCGATGCCGTCCATGCACATCGGCTGGTCCCTGTGGTGCGGCCTGACGATCCTCGCCCTGGCCTCGCTCCCCTGGGTCCGGGTCCTCGGCCTGCTCTACCCGGCGGCGACGCTGGTCGTCATCGTCGCCACGGCCAACCACTTCTGGCTGGACGCGGTGGGCGGCGTCCTCTGCCTCGCCTTCGGCTTCACCGTCGCCCGCGTCTGGTACGGAGCCCTGCCGCACGCCCTGCCGAAGCGGGTACCGGCACAGAGGCCGAGCAGACCACTGCTGCCGACCCAGGCCTAGGGAGGGAGTGTCCGCGGGGCGTGGCTGAGGCGTCGGTCTGCGGTGCCCCGAGTGACGACGCCCAGCCTCCCCGCGCGTCGTCCCCGAGCGGGACGGTGTCCTCGACCGGCGGGGCTTCGACGGCGACGGGCTGATCGACCGCACACCGCTCGGGACGAAGTGATGGTGGTACGGCCGGCGCTCGCCGCGTCGACCGCCTCCTGGACGGGACAGGTGACCGGCGCTCACGCCTGACGGGCCTCGGCTTCGGCCATGTCCGGTCATGCCGTGCCTCCTCGGGGAGGGGGACCCGGTGGCAGCCGCGCGCGTCCCGGCTCCCGTCGGCAGGCCGGAAGCGGAGGGAACCGCCGCTCCGGGTGGGCTCGTGTCCTCACACGGGCGGGAAGACAGACGGCTCGAGGTCGCGGGGGACATCATGCAGATCATCGAGGTGACCGGGTATGCCGTCCGATCTGCCGTGATCACCATGAGGCGGACAGGAACGCCACTCGAGTTCGTGATCTTCCCGATGCTGCACGTGGCGTCGCCGACGTTCTACTCCCAGGTCCGTATCAGGCTCAGGGCGTGCGACCTCATAGTCGTCGAGGGAGTCCGAGGGAAGTCCGTCGCGGCGAGTGCCCTCACGCTCGCCTACCGGTTCGCCCCACGTCGGCGGCGCAACGGCCTGCAGGAGCAGCGCGACGAGCTCGTGCTTCCCGAGGGCGTGCCGGTCGTCAACCCCGATGTGACCGCGGCGGAGGCGATCGCGGACCTGAAGAAGCTCCCGCGGTCGACGTACCTGCTCCTCATGGTCGCGGCTCCGGTGATGGGCCTGGTGTTAGCGCTGCGCGGTCCCCGCGCCTTCCTGAGCGAGGACCTGGTGGTCGAGGATCTGCCGTCGACGCTGCGGGCGGAGATGATGGCCGACGACCCTGTGGGACATGCGCTGACCGATCGACGCGACCAGCGGTTGCTCGACGCGCTCGGCGAGATCCACGCGGAGCGCGCCGCCGAGCCGATCCGGGTGGCCATCGTCTACGGAGCCGGCCATGTCCCGGCCATCGTGTCGGGCCTGATGAATCGTTACGGGTACCGGCCACGCGAAGCGGAATGGCTCACCGTCCTCATCCCGGCGTAGACCGCCGACGCAACGCTTCGCGCGGCCCGGCACACGGTCTCGTCACCGGGGCGGCACTCCCCCGGCGGTCGCCCGCAGCGCGTCGAGGAAGTGGTCCAGCGCGGTCTGTGGCGGTGCGCTCTCCCGCACTGCCGCCTGGATGCCCCGCACCGGCACCGGGTCCCGCACCTCCCGTACGACGACCCCCGGATGCCGGGTGCCGAGCCCCAGCCGGGGTACGAGCGCCACTCCCATCCCGGCGGCGACGAACCCCTGGGCGGTCACGTAGTCCTCGCTCTCCACCACGAACCGCGGCCGGAACCCGGCGGCGGCACAGGCGTCGAGCTGGGCGTCGAGGCAGGGCCCGGGCCACTCGCTCCCGACCCACGGCTCCTCGGCCAGCTCCGCCAGCCGCACGCTCCGCCGCCCGGCGAGCCGGTGCCCGCGGGGCAGGACGGCGAGATAGGGGTCGTCGAGCAACGGCACGAGCCGTACGCCCTCCCCCGTCCCGGCCCGCACCAGCAGGGCGAGATCGGCCCGCCCCTCCTTCACGTCCGCCAGCGCCTCCCCGGGCTCGGCCAGCTTCAGCTCGACCCGCACTCCGGGATGCGCCTCCCGCACCCGGGCCACCGCCGGCGCCACGAGCCCGGCCCCCGCGGTCGCGAAATACCGCACCGCGAGCCGCCCGGTACGCCCCGCGACCAGGTCGGCCAGAGCGGCCTCCGCCTCGGCGACCTGCCGCCCGATCGCGTCGGCGTACTCGGTGAGCACCAACCCGGCCGCGGTCGGCCGTACACCCCGCCCCACCCGTTCCAGCAGCTCGACCCCCGCCTCCTTCTCCAGCGCCGCGACCTGCTGGCTGACAGCGGAGGGCGTGTACCCCAGCCGAGCGGCGGCGGCGGTCACCGACCCGCTCCCGACCACGGCCCGCAGGACCTGCATCCGCCGCACATCAAGTGTCATGCAGCACAGCTTAACGGTTCCTCCAGAACTCTTCACTTGTCCTGACAGGTCGTCCCCGCGACTGTAGAACCATGTCTCCCGCCTCCACCGTCCGCATGGCCGCACTGGCCCTCCTCTGGGGCTCCGGCTTCCTCTGGATCAAGATCGCCCTCAACCACGGACTCTCGCCCGCCCAGATCACCATCGCCCGCTGTGCCCTGGGCACGGCGACCCTGCTGGTCCTCGCCCGCCACGCCGGCCAGCGCCTGCCCCGCTCGCGCGCCACCTGGGGCCACCTGGCCGTGGCCGCCCTGTTCTGCAACGCCGTGCCCTTCGCCCTGTTCGCATTGGGTGAGCAGACCGTCGACTCCGGCGTCGCGGGCGTCCTCAACGCCACCACACCCCTGTGGTCCCTCCTGATCGGCCTCCTCCTCGGCACGGACCGGCCCCTCCACCGCCGCCGCCTCACCGGCCTCCTCCTGGGTTTCACCGGCACGCTGTTGATCTTCGCCCCCTGGCACCGCTCGGGCCTCCTCACCTGGGGCGCCCTCGCCCTGCTGGCCGCCGCCGCGAGCTACGCCGTGGCCTTCGCCCACATGTCCCGCAAGCTCACGGACGCACAGGCGCCCCTGGCCGTCTCCGCGGCCCAGCTCCTCGTGGCGACCGGCTGGACCACCCTCGCCCTCCCCACCGCGGGCCCCGTCGACGCCGACCTCACCGCACTCCTGGCGGTCACGATCCTGGGCATCCTCGGCACCGGCGTGACCTTCTACCTCAACTACCGCCTGATAGCCGACGAGGGCGCCACCACCGCGGCCACCGTCGGCTACCTCCTGCCGGTCGTCTCGGTGGCCCTGGGCGCCCTGCTCCTGGGCGAGAACGTCGGCCCCCGCGTCTTCGCGGGCATGGCCGTCGTACTCGTAGGCGTGGCGCTCACCCGCGCCCGGGGGACGGCCGAACCGACTCCGCCACCCACCCGGGAAAGCCGCGAGACGGCGGAAGCGGGCCGTGGCGGTGCGGCGCGGCCCGTCGCGTAGCGCCGCTCCCCATCGCACCGACGCCCGCGCGCCCGCACGCCCGCGCCCACCGCGCTACCCGCCGTAGAACAGCGCCTCCACAACCCCCCGCGCCCGCCGAGCGGTACGCCGGTAGTCGTCCAGCATGTCGCCGACGTGCCCCGGCCCGTACCCCAGGTACCGCCCCACCGCGGCAACCTCCCGTGGGTCCGAGGGGAAGGTGTCCCCGGCCCGCCCCCGCACCAGCATCACCGCGTTCCGCACCCGCGTCGCCAGCACCCACGCCTCGTCGAGGGTGGCGGCGTCCTCCTCCGACAGCAGCCCGGCCTCCCGGGCCGCAGCCAGCGCGGTCCGCGTACGGGTGGTCCGCAGCCCCGGCACCTCCGCCCCGTGCCGCAACTGGAGCAACTGCACGGTCCACTCCACGTCGGACAGCCCGCCCGGCCCCAGCTTGGTGTGCAGCTTGGGATCCGCCCCCCGCGGCAACCGCTCCGACTCCATCCGCGCCTTCAGCCGCCGGATCTCCCGCACGGCGTCCTCCCCCAGCCCGCCGGCCGGGTACCGCAAGGGATCGACGAGCTCGACGAACCGCCGCCCCAGCTCCTCGTCCCCCGCGACGGGTTCCGCCCTCAGCAGGGCCTGCGACTCCCACACCAGCGACCACCGCCGGTAGTAGGCCTCGTAGGACTTCAGCGTCCGCACCAGCGGCCCGGACTTCCCCTCGGGCCGCAGATCGGCGTCGATCAGCAGCGGCGGATCGGCGCTGGGGATCTGCAACAGCCGCCGCATCTCGGAGACGACCCGGCCCGCCGCATCGGCGGCCTCCCTCTCGTCGACCCCGTCCTGCGGCTCGTGCACGAACACCACGTCCGCGTCCGACCCGTAGCCCAGCTCGTGGCCCCCGAAGCGTCCCATCCCGATGACGGCGAACCGGGTCGGCAGCGTGTCGCCCCACCCGTCCCGTACGACGGCCCGCAGCGTCCCGGCCAGCGTCGCGGCCGTCAGGTCGGACACGGCGGAGCCGACCCGGTCGACCAGGGCCCCCTGGTCCGCCTCCGCGGGCTGTGTCTCCGTGCCGTAGGAGCTGACGATGTCCGCGGCGGCCGTACGGAACAGCTCGCGGCGCCGGACCCCGCGGGCCGCGGTGACCGCCTGCTGCCCGTTCCCGGCGCGCCCGACCGTGGCGAGTATCTCCTGCTCGAGCTGCTGCCGGCCCCGCGGCACCAGCCCGCCGCCGTCACCGTCGCCGTCCCCCAGCAGCGCGACCGCCTCAGGCGCCCGCATCAGCAGGTCGGGCGCGAGCCGCCCGGCGGACAGCACCCGTGCGAGGTTCTCCGCGGCGGCCCCCTCGTCCCGCAGCAACCTCAGGTACCAGGGCGTCTTGCCCAGGGCGTCGGACACCTTGCGGAAGTTGAGCAGCCCGGCGTCCGGATCGGCGGAGTCGGCGAACCACCCCAGCAGCACCGGCAGCAACGTCCGCTGGATGGCCGCCTTGCGCGTCACCCCGGACGCCAGCGCCTCCAGATGCCGCAAGGCGGCCGCCGGATCGGCGTACCCGAGCGCGACCATCCGCTCGCGAGCCGCCTCACTGCTCAACCGTGCCTCGCCGGACGGAAGCTGAGCGACCGCGTCCAGCAGCGGGCGGTAGAACAGCTTCTCGTGCAGCCTGCGCACCACCGCGGCATGCCGCTTCCATTCCCGGTTCAGCTCGCCCACCGGATCGGCGCGCAGGCCCAACGACCGCCCGAGCCGCCGCTGATCGGCCTCCCCTTCCGGAACGAGGTGGGTCCGCCGCAGCCGGTACAGCTGGATGCGGTGCTCCATGAACCGCAGGAAGCGGTACGCCTCGTCGAGCTGCACGGCGTCGGCGCGCCCCACGTACCCGCCGGCGGCCAGCGCCTGCAGCGCGTCGAGCGTCGTGCCGCTGCGCAGGGAGGCGTCCGCCCGCCCGTGCACCAACTGCAGCAGCTGCACGGCGAACTCGACGTCCCGCAACCCGCCCGGCCCGAGCTTCAGCTCCCGCTCGACCTCCGCGGCGGGGATGTTCTCGACGACCCGCCGCCGCATCTTCTGCACGTCGGCGACGAAGTTCTCCCGCTCGGCGGCCTGCCACACGAGCGGCTCGACGGCCGCGACGTACTGCTCGCCCAGGGCGAGGTCCCCGGCGACGGGCCGGGCCTTCAGCAACGCCTGGAACTCCCAGGTCTTGGCCCAGCGCTGGTAGTAGGCGAGGTGACTGCTGAGCGTCCGCACCAGCGGGCCGTTGCGCCCCTCGGGCCGCAGATTGGCGTCGACGGGCCAGATGGACCCCTCGACGGTGCTCTCGGAGCAGATCCGCATCATGTGCGAGGCCAGTTTGGTGGCGGCCCGCAGGGCCTTGCCCTCATCGGCTCCGTCGGCGGCCTCGCCCACGAAGATGACGTCGACGTCGGACACGTAGTTGAGCTCGTGCCCCCCGCACTTGCCCATCGCGATGACGGCGAGCCGGCACAACGCGGCGTCCTCGGGCGCCGCGGCGCACGCGAGACCGAGCGCGGCCCGCAAGGTGGCGGTGGCGAGGTCCGCCAGCTCGGCGGCGGCCTGGGCGACGTCCGTGGTCCCGCAGACGTCCCGCGCCGCGATGGCCAGCAGGCACCGCCGATAGGCGACCCGCAACGACACAGGATCGGTGGCGGCGGCGAGCCCCCGCTCGAACTCCTCCACCCCGGGATGCAGATCGCGCGGCTCGTACGTGACGAGCGCCTCCCAGTCCTTCGGGTGCCGGGCGAGGTGGTCGGCGAGCGCGGCGGACGCGCCGAGGACTCCGAGCAGGCGGTCCCGCAACGGCTTGGCGGCTGTGACCGTGTCCAGCAGCGCGCGCCGCGCGGTGGCCCCCGGCTGCGCCTCCAGCAGCCGTACCAGCCCGTGCAGGGCGAGATCCGGGTCGGCGGTCCGGCCGAGGGCCTCCAGCAGCACGGGATCGTTGCGCACCGGGGAGAGCTCGGCGCTCTCGAGGAGCCGCTCGGCGGCGGAGGGATCGGTGAAACCGTGCCGCAGCAGCCGTGTGAAGGTACTGCTCCTGCGTCCCGGCCCAGTCATCCCGGCCTCCTCGACTCCGATCAAGGTCGTACGGACTCGAGCCTAACCGGAGAGTCCGGGGGGGAGCGCCGGGCCGAGCGGCGATGAGTCGACGCCGTGCGGCGGGTCCGTCCCGTAGGGGACGATGCCTGGAGGTGCCGACGACCGTCCGGCCATCCCGGAACCGCCTCGACGCGCGCCACGGCGACGAGACGGCCACGGCGACGCCCTGGCCGCCGGCCGAGCACGTCACCCCCGGCCGGCGGTCCGGTGCGGCCGGGGCCTGCACGTCCGCACCGGCCTCGAAGCACGCAAGGCAAGGAACCGAGAGCACCACTCCGCCACACGCGAGGAGAAGGACAGCCGATGCAGTACACGCTCGAAGTGATCCCTCTGCCCGTCAGCGACATCGACCGGGCCCGGGACTTCTACCGCGACAAGGCCGGTTTCCACGTGGACATCGACCAGGAGGTCATGCCGGGCATGCGGATCGTCCAGCTGACGCCTCCGGGCTCCGGCTGCTCGATCGCGCTGGGCGACAGCATCTGGGAGATGACGAAGGGCCCGCGCCCGGCCCCCGGCTCCTACCAGGGCCTCCAGCTCTGTGTGGCCGACATCGAGGCCGCCCGCGCGGAACTCGTGGAGCGCGGCCTGGACGTCTCCGAACCGGTCCGGTACGCCCCCGACGACGGCGCCACGTTCATGTACTTCACCGATCCGGACGGCAACGGCTGGGCGATCCAGGAGTACCGCCGCCGCGCGACGGAACCGCTCCACCGGGTGCTGGCAGGGTCGGCGGATTCGGGGGCGTGAGGAGAGGGTCGTGAGGGGAGGGGTGCGGCCCGGCCGGGCCGCACCCCTCGTCTTCCCGGGCGGTACCTCTCAGCCGTCAGGAGGCATCCGGATGGTGATCCGGTGGATCACCACGCACGATGGTCCGCAGTGCCCCAGTGACGGTCGAAGGAGACACCCGTGAGTCCCGGCGATGAACCCGTGAGGACTTCCCCCGAGTCCCGCACCGGCCCGCGCCTGCGGATGCCACGGCTCCCGGCGAGCTCCAGAGGGTCACTGGCGGTCCTGGTGGGGATCCTGCTGGTCCTGCTCGTGTCGACGTTCATGCTGGGATGGTTCGGTGTCGAGAACCTCGGCTCGGCCCTGACCTACACGGGGCGCTTCACCGGTGCCATCCTCCTCGCGGTCTCGCTCACCACGCTGTTGGGCTCGGCCGCGGCCGTGGACCACTGGTACCGGAACAGCTTCACCTACTCGGGAATGGTGGCGCTGATCGCCGCCATCGCGGCTCTCGTCGCCAACGTCATGATCCTGCTCGAGACGTTCAAGGGCGATTCCACGGGCTACCGAGTCCTGTGGGCCCTGCTCACGGCGGCTTCCCTGTGGGCCGCCCTCGCGCTGTGGCGGACCTCGGTCGTGATCCCCGCCCCCAAGCGGGTGGCCGCGGCGGTGATCGTGACCTCGAGCATCGCGGTGGCCAACTTCGGTTATCAGCACCTGTACCAGCCGTATCAACGCGGAGCCAAGCCCCTCGTCAAGATGACCGTGGGCGAGCCCATGCTGAGTCAGGACGGTCAGGCGTTCTCGGTGCCGATCGACATCAGGCTCGAGAACCGCAGTGATGTGGGCTTCTACGTGATCGGCGCCGAGTTCCACGCCATGGGGGAACGGGTGCCGCTGAGCGAGACGGACCGGCTGCGCGCCCAGTGGCGTGACGATGCCGAGAAGTGGAGCAAAGCCCAGTTCTTCCCGGAGGCACACCCGCTCGCCCGCTGGGAGATCCACCAGCCCGGCGAGCTGGTCGCGGCGCACCCGTGGACGTTCGCCGGAAACTGGATCGAGGCAGACGACGAGTTGCACACCCGGACAGTCGTGCAGCTGCCCATCGACACGGAGTACGACCAGCTGGCGTTCTACGCCAACGTGAGTCTGGCGCGCAAGGACCGGCTCGGCCTGGAGAACCTCGTCCCGGTCGGGAACTCCTGGTCCGGCGGCAAGGTGCCCCGGTGGATACAGGAGGGGCAGGAGGACATCGACTCCATCATCTACCGCGGCAGGGTGCACGAGAACAACGCGATCGCGAACCACACGATGGATCCCCGCAGTCTCACTCTCTTCTGGCGGTTCGGCCCACACGGCGCAGGCCTGGTGCCGATGATCAGGCGAGAGGGGGAGGAGGACCTGATCCTTGCGGGGGCGGAGGACCACGCGTTGCGGAACAGATACGGCCTCGTCGACGCCGGGACCGGCCCGTTCGAACGCACGCTGTGGGACGTCAAGAGCCGGCGATGACCGGTACGGCGGCGTCCCGCGCGCCGGAGCGCCGGCCCAGCCGCTCCAGCCACACCACGAGGGCGAGGGAGCTGTTCAGACGGTCCCAGGCGCAGGCGTCCCCGATGCCGAGCTGCGCCTCTCTCACCGCCCGGCACAGCGTCCCGACGTCGAACATCTCCGTGACCAGCGGGTGGCGGGCCGAGTGGCAGAGGTCGACGAGTTCCTCGCCGTGTGTCCGCAGGCCGCGGGCGTAGACGTCGTCGAAGGGAATCTTGACCACCCGCTCGCGGATCGGGGCCGGAAGCAGATCCGCCATGGCCTCCCGCAGTACCGCCTTCGGCCGGCCCGGCCGGAACGTGGCTTCGGCGGGGAGGCGGCGCATCGTGGCGACGACCTCCGGGTCGAGGAAGGGGTGCGAGAGGAAGAACCCGTTCCGCCGTGCGTGGTGCCAGGACACCGGGTCGGGAGCGGCGAGGTAGTTGGCCGCGTCGTACCGGGACTGTGCGGGTTCGCGCCCGAGCAGGAAGCGGCGCTCCGCGCCGGCGGCCTCACGGTAGCCGTGAGCCCGGGCGAAACCGTGGCGCAGCCACGGGGGGCGGGTGAAGGCGCCGAGGCCGCCGAGCACCGTTCCGCGACGGTGGACGAGCGCGGTCAACCGTTCGGCTGCCGGCGGAAGAGCCGGCTGTACGACGTGGGCGGAGACGATGTCCCGCACACCCCGCTCGCTGCCCGCGGCCCAGGCGCGGGCCTGTTGCGCCATCTGCCGGAGCTGTCCCCTGCGGGCCAGCTCGTGCAGGTGCAGCGGGTCGGCGTCGGCGATCGGGTCGGCCCCGCAGCCGGTCATGAGGATGTCGCAGCCCAGGTCCGCCGCGGCGGTGTGCAGCCTGTTCCAGAACGGGGCGCGGAAGGCGTGGGCGTGAGGCTCGTCCGCGTCGCCCGCGTGGTGCTCGAAGTCGTCGAAGTCGGCGACGTCGTCGGCCTCGACGATCACCGTTCGCGCCGCGGGGGCGTGACGGCGTATCTCCTCCATCGCCGCGTCCAGGTACGGCCGCTCCCCCGCCAGTTCTCCCGTGCCGAAGCCGCCGGCGAGCAGCACCAGGTCCCCGGGGTGGTCCTGTTTCCCGGCGAGCAGACGTGCCGCGAGCAACGCGACGCCGGTGGAGTCGGTGCCGCCGGAGACATGGCATGCCGTCGACTCGCCCATGCGGCGGCCCACGGCCTCCTCCAGTGCGAGGCGCAGCTCCTTCGCGGCCCCGGCCGCCGCCCCGGCCCCGCTCGGGCGCTGCGCGTCCGCCGTGGGCTCCGGCGGGGCGTCGGTCCGGGGGACGCGTCGCGGGACGCGGCCGCGCAGTCGCCCCGTGAGCGACAGCTCCACCACCTCACCGCCGAGGACGCGGTGCACCCCGGCGAAGGGGGTGAGGTCCGCGTGCTGCTGGGTCAGGTTCCCGGTCAGGTACCGGCAGAGGTAGCGGGGTTGCGGTTCCGCGTCGCCGCCCAGGCGGCGTGCCGAAGTGCTCACCTCGGTCACCCGGCCACCGGACTCCTTGAAGAACAGCGGCATGCGTGCCTGCTCGTCCCGTATCAGCAGGATGCGGTCGCGGCACACCAGGACGGCCGCGTAGTCGCCGTTCGGCAGGCGCGGTTCGGCGCCCGGCGGGCCGAAGTCGTCGAGGAGACGGCGCGCGCCCGCGACGCGGTCGCGGAACGAGCCGACCCAGCCGACGACGGCCGCGGTGCCGGCCGGTGAGGAGACCGTCGTGACGAGTCCCCGCCGCACCATGGTCTCGGCCGCCCAGAGCCCGGGCGCGCCCCCGGCCCACTGGAGGCCGAGCGCCTCCACGTCACTGCCCTCCGCCGTCGATCGAGAGAACCGGCGCGAACGCGTGCCCGCGCGGGTCGGCGTCGGGGATGCACAGGTCTCCCGAGGACGTCCAGGCGTGCAGGGCGAGCGGGTGCTCGCGCACGCCGACGTGCAGGACGGCCTTCCAGCCGCGCCGCCGCAGCAGGACGAACGCCGTCACGGCCTCGGACTTGCAGTCGCCGTTGACGAACCAGCTTCCGCGGCTGTGCGACTGCACCGCCCGTTTCAGCCGGGCCACGTCCTCCGCCGGAGGGGGGTCCGCACGGGCGTAGTCCGGGGCGACCAGGGGCAGGAGCCGCAGGACGCGCCCGAAACCCACGGTCCGGATCAGCAGGTGCACTCCGCGCAGCCAGAGCCCGACTTCCTTGTCCGCATGCGCCTTCGGGCCGGCCGTCGCGCACCCGGCGCGGACGAGACCGCTGACGAGGGCCGCGCGTTCCTCCGGGCTCCCCTCGGCAAGGTTCCGCAGATCTGCCGTGGCCATCCCCAGGAAGCGCGTCCGCCGCCAGTCCGCGATCAGCGCTCCACTCGCCATCCTGGTGACCCGGCAGTGCGGCGACAGGATCCGCGTCAGGGCCGCCAGGGCATCGGTCTCCTCTGCCACCGCACATCCTCCAGGCCCGGCGCTTGCCGCCGCGCCTGCGCGGCGGGCCCGGTTCGACTCGCGGACGGGGTCAGCCCATGTATCCGTGACCGTCGTAGAGACTGCCGCTGAAGCCTCGGATCAGGCGGCCGTCACCGAAAAGGACAAGCCCGCACGGCAAACGACGGCGCAGCAATCGGAGAAACATCGCCTACCTCCAGAATCAGGCAGCCGTCGGTCAACTCCAGGCTACTCCGGCCCGGATGACCCGCAATCGGGCTGTCGCCCCCGTGCGTCGCGAGGCAAGCGCGGTTCTCAGGGCCGCGCGTACACGGGGAGAACGGTCGGACCGGTGCGACCTCAGGCGGTGGACGTCGGCGCAGCGTCGACCGCGGCCGAACGGTCGTCACTGGTCGTCGTGGGTCACCTTGGGCCACCCTTCGGCGGCCCACAGACGGCCCGGCTCATGCGGCACGGCAGAGCCACCGAGTCCCATTAGTCCAATTTAACGATATTAAGCGTGTCTCGATCGAGGGTGCTCGGCGACCCAGCGTGCGCAGGTCAAGCTCGCACTCGACTACGGGGAAGCCCCCCGAAATCGATGCATGGAGCACGTACATGAGTCCTCGGTTCAGAAGGACTGCCCTGCTCGGGCCACTGGCGCACCACAGCATCAGGAAGACCGGCACGCTCGTCTCGCTCGCGGTGGTGATGGCGGCCGGCGCGGCCATCCCAGCCATGGCAACGGAGCAAAGCGCGACCCCGCGCGCCGCCGTGTCGCCCGGCAACGGGGTCCCGTGCAAGACCGATCAGCCGGGACAGAAGCCGGCACCCGGCAACAACAACGCCAACGACCCGTGCCCCGGCGGGGGCCCCAAGCCTCCGCCTCCACCCGCGACCGCGTGCGGCCCCGCCGTCGACTCGACGCAGCCCAACGGCAATGAGCAGTATCTCGCCGCGCTCAACCAAGGAGTGCCGTTCGCCGGCAGACGCGACGTCACCAACCCGGAGAACACGCTGATCACCTCAGGCCCGGCCAACACTCCCGGCTGGACCAACCTCAGTCTCATCAGCGGCTTCCCCGTCGACTCCCCGGTCTGCGACGTCTCGGTTGACGCCAACGGGAGTGACGCGTTCTACAAGATCATCACCTTGGACGGTGACGTCTACACCCTGCACTGCGACGGCGGGGGTCAAACCCTCGTGTGTCCCGCCCCGGCACAGGGGCAGATCCCCCAGTCTCAGTGGAGGGAAGTGACGGACCTGCCGAACTCGCCTTGAGCTCGGCCAGTTCGATCCGACGACCTGACCGTACAGCGGTGAAGTGCGTTGGGGCCGACGTCCGTGACCGTCGGCCCCACCCGCCGAATCGGCGGAGAACATGCTTCGACCGGTGGTTACAGCACCGGCAGGTTCTTCCGCAGCTCGAACGCGGTGACCTCGGACCGGTACTCCTCCCACTCCTGCCGCTTGTTGCGCAGGAAGAAGTCGAAGACGTGCTCGCCGAGCGTCTCGGCCACGAGGTCGCTCCGCTCCATCAGGGTCAGTGCCTCGCCCAGGTTCTGCGGGAGCGGCTCGATGCCCATCGCGCGGCGCTCCGCGTCGGACAGCGCCCACACGTCGTCCTCCGCGCCCGGCGGGAGCTCGTAGCCCTCCTCGACGCCCTTGAGGCCGGCGGCCAGCAGCATCGCGTAGGCCAGGTACGGGTTGGCGCCGGAGTCGAGCGAGCGGACCTCGACCCGGGCCGAGCCCGTCTTGCCGGGCTTGTACATCGGGACGCGGACCAGGGCGGAGCGGTTGTTGTGGCCCCAGCAGATGTACGAGGGGGCCTCGCCGCCGGCGCCCGCGGTGCGCTCGGAGCCGCCCCAGATGCGCTTGTAGGAGTTGACCCACTGGTTGGTGACGGCGGAGATCTCCGCCGCGTGCTTGAGCAGACCGGCGATGAAGGACCGGCCGACCTTGGAGAGCTGGTACTCGGCGCCGGACTCGTAGAACGCGTTGCGGTCGCCCTCGAAGAGCGAGAGGTGGGTGTGCATGCCGGAGCCGGGGTGCTCGGAGAACGGCTTCGGCATGAAGGTCGCCTGGACGCCCTGCTCCAGCGCCACCTGCTTCATGACGAGGCGGAAGGTCATGATGTTGTCGGCCGTGGAGAGCGCGTCGGCGTAGCGCAGGTCGATCTCCTGCTGGCCGGGGGCGCCCTCGTGGTGGGAGAACTCGACCGAGATGCCCATGGACTCCAGCATGGTGATCGCCTGGCGTCGGAAGTCCATGCCGATGTTCTGCGGGGTGTGGTCGAAGTAGCCGGAGTTGTCGGCGGGGGTCGGGCGCGAGCCGTCGAGCGGGCGGTCCTTCAGGAGGAAGAACTCGATCTCGGGGTGCGTGTAGAAGGTGAAGCCCAGGTCGGAGGCGCGGGCCAGGGCACGCTTGAGCACGTACCGCGGGTCGGCGAAGGACGGGGAGCCGTCCGGCATGAGGATGTCGCAGAACATGCGGGCGGTGCCGGGGGCCTCGGCGCGCCAGGGCAGGACCTGGAAGGTGGAGGGGTCCGGCTTGGCGATCATGTCGGACTCGTAGACCCGGGCGAAGCCCTCGATGGCGGAGCCGTCGAAGCCGATGCCCTCGTCGAACGCCTGCTCGAGCTCGGCCGGCGCCACGGCGACGGACTTGAGGAAGCCCAGCACGTCCGTGAACCACAGGCGTACGAACCGGATGTCGCGCTCCTCCAAGGTCCGGAGCACGAACTCCTGCTGCTTGTCCATCTTCCGCTTCCCCATCCTTGCTGGTCAGGCCGCCTGTCCCCCGTCCCGCGGGAGGCGGTCGGGCACCTGAGCATCCCACCACAACAGCGTTTCACGCGCGTTGCGCACCTTGATCGTCGCGGCGACCGGGGCCCGAACGCCTCGCGTACGGCGGGTGTACTGCTCTGCCGCCCATCTTGCCTGCTCGGACTGACATCCGTAATGCCCGGCCCCTCCCGTCCCGCGTCCACGCATTAATTTGCATCTCAAATGCAAGTTTTACTAGCGTGCCGGGTGCCGGGTGGTCAGCGAGTCCCGGCGAGCGAGCCCGAGGAGGCCTCATGCTGTCCGAACAGTCCGCAGCCACCGTCCGCGCCACGCTGCCCGCCGTCGGGGCGGCCATAGGCGAGATCACCGAACGCTTCTACGCGGGCCTGTTCGCCGCCCACCCCGAGCTGCTGCGCGACCTCTTCAACCGTGGCAACCAGGCCGCCGGCACCCAGCGCCAGGCCCTGGCCGGTTCCATCGCCGCCTTCGCCACGCACCTGGTCGAGCACCCGGACACCCGCCCCGACGCGATGCTCGGCCGCATCGCCCACAAGCACGCGTCCCTCGGCGTCGCCCCCGACCAGTACAAGGTGGTCCACGAGCACCTCTTCGCCGCCATCGCCGACGTCCTCGGCGAGGCGGTCACTCCCGAGGTCGCGGCCGCCTGGGACGAGGTCTACTGGCTGATGGCGAACGCCCTGATCGCGATCGAGAAGCGGCTGTACGAGGAGCAGGGCGGCCCCACCTGGCGGCCCTGGGAGGTCGTGGAGCGCGTGGCGGAGACCCCCGACGTCGTCACCTTCCGCCTCCGCCCCCTCGACGACGGCCCGGTCCGCGACTTCCGCCCCGGCCAGTACGTCTCCGTCCGCACCGAACTCCCCGACGGCGCCCGCCAGATCCGCCAGTACAGCCTCTCCGGGGCACCGGGCTCGTCCGTACGGCAGATCAGCGTCAAGCGTGTTGCGGGCGACGCCACGGCCCCGGAGGGCGAGGTCTCCCACCACCTCCACGCGCGCGTGCACGAGGGCGCCGCGCTGGAGCTCTCGGAACCGTTCGGCGATCTCGTCCTCGACGACGTCACCGCCACCCCCCTGCTGCTGGCCTCGGCCGGCATCGGGGTGACCCCGATGGCCGCGATGCTGGCCCACCTCGCGGCCACCGGCCACCCGGCCCCCGTCACGGTGGTGCACGCCGACCGCTCCCCCGCCGACCACGCCCTGCGCACCGACCACGAGACGTACACGGCGAAGCTCCCCGAGGCGACCGTCCACCTCTGGTACGAACAGGACGCCCCCGAAGGCGCCCGCACCGGCTTCGCGGACCTCACGGACGTCCCCGTCCACCCCGGCACGCGCGCGTACCTGTGCGGCCCGCTCCCCTTCATGCGGGCGGTGCGGGCCCAGCTGATCGAGAAGGGGGTCTCACCGGCCGACGTGCACTACGAGGTGTTCGGGCCGGACCTCTGGCTGGCGGGGGCCTGAGCACCGGCCCCTGAACACGGACGGACGGATCGCGGGCCTGATCCGTCCTGAGCCCGCGGACGGTGTCTCTGCGCCCCGCCGAGACACCGCCTCGGCGTCCCGCCGCCCGGGAGACCTGAAATATGAGACCTGGGCGAACGGTATCCCCGGCCTCCTCCCCGCACCGGACGCCCGGCCCTCCCAGGGACGGGCTCAGTCCGCGGGCCGGCTGCCGATCCCTAGCAGCAGCGGCCCCGTCGGCTCCGCGACCATGTCGGCGATCGTCAGCGGGTCGAGGGACGCGAAGAAGGCCTCCTGAGCCCGGCGCAGCGCGCCGCGCAGCCGGCAACCGGAGCTCAGGGGACAGGGAGTGGCGCCGCCCTCGCAGTCCACCACGTCGCCGTCGCCCTCGAAGGCCCGGACGACCTCGCCCACGGACGCCGAACGGCCTTTCTCGGTCAGGGTGAGGCCGCCGCCCCGGCCGCGGCGGGCGTCCAGCAGGCCCATGTGCTGGAGTTCGGCCACGACCTTGGCAGCATGGGTGTAGGGAACCTCCATCGCGGCCGCCACGTCCCGCGTCGTGGGGGTGGTCGGGCCCGCCACCGCGAGCCGCATCAGCACGCGCAGCGCCAGGTCGGTGGATCGCAAGAGCCGCATGGGGGAAACGGTAGATAATCCATATCCGAGCTTCAAATTTCTCCTGCGGTCTCTTGGCTGTGAGCTGTCTACGAGATCCCCCTGATCCCCCACTACGATCAGCGGACCCGAACGTCCCGCAGGCCCCACCGACCGCCCCTCTCCCCAGAAGGACAGACCTCATGGGTTCCGCCAAGAACAGCACCAGCGCGGCGCGCAAGGCGCGCATAGAGGAGATGCGGCGAGCCGAGCAGGCGCGTGAGCGGCGCAGCCGGATCCTCATGATCACGGCGAGTGCCGTCGTGGTCGCCGGGCTCGTCGCGGGGACCGTGGTCCTCGTGCAGTCGCAGTCGGACGACAGCTCCTCCACCGACGCGAAGGCGACCGCGGGGAAGTTCGTCACCGGCTCGGACGGCGTGAGGACGTGGCAGGGAACGCTCGGGCGCACCCACGTCACCAAGACCGTGAAGTACCCGACCGAGCCGCCGGTCGGCGGCGACCACCACCAGGCGTGGATGAACTGCGACGGCGACGTCTACACCAAGGCGCTGAACAACATGAACGCCGTGCACTCGCTCGAGCACGGCGCGGTCTGGGTGACGTACAACAGCAAGGCCGCGAAGGCGGACGTCGACGCGCTGGCGGCGAAGGTCGAGAAGACGCCGTACACGCTGATGAGCCCGGACGAGAAGCAGGCCGATCCGATCATGCTCACCGCGTGGGGGCACCAGCGGACGGTGACGGGCGCGAGCGACCCGAACGTGGACAAGTTCTTCGAGAAGTTCGTGCAGGGCGAGCAGACGCCCGAACCGGGCGCCGCGTGCACGGGCGGTCTGTCGCAGTGAGGTACGCCGGAGTCGCCGTGGCCGTGGCCGGGGTGCTGGTCGCGGCCGGGGCGATCAGTTACTCCGTCGCCGGGGACAACGGCCCGGCGGTCCCGTCCGCCGACTCGGCGGACGCCGGCTTCGCCCGGGACATGGCGGTGCACCACCAGCAGGCCGTCGAGATGTCGTACGTCGTGCGCGACCGCACGAAGGACGAGGACGTGCGGCGGCTCGCCTACGACATCGCGCAGACGCAGGCCAACCAGCGCGGCATGCTGCTGGGCTGGCTGGACCTGTGGGGGCTGCCGAAGGTGTCGTCGGACGAGCCGATGGCCTGGATGGGCATGAAGGGCATGGCCTCCGGTGAGGACGGCGCGCTGATGCCGGGCATGGCCACCGACACCGAGATGAAGAAGCTGGGCGCCCTCAACGGCAGGCAGGCCGAGATCTTCTACCTCCAGCTCATGACGGACCATCACCAAGGCGGCATCCACATGGCCGAGGGGTGTGTCGCCAAGTGCACCGTGGGGGTGGAGAAGCGGCTCGCGCAGGGCATGGTCGACGGGCAGGAGTCGGAGATCCAGCTCATGACGGACCTGCTCGCCGCGCGCGGCGCCAAGCCGCGGCCGTAGCCGCGGCCGCCGCCCGGGTGAGCGGGTGGCGTGAGGTGGGCGACACCTCACCCCACCCCATCGCGTCGCTCTGACGATTACACTGGTGCGCGTGCCTCAACTTCGCCTCGCCCTGAACCAGATCGACTCGCGCGTCGGCGACCTCGCCGGCAACACCGAAACGATCCTCCGCTGGACCCGGCACTCCGCCGAGCAGGGAGCGCACCTCGTGGCGTTCCCGGAGATGGCGCTCACCGGGTATCCCGTCGAGGACCTCGCCCTGCGCTCGTCCTTCGTCGAGGCCTCCCGCGCGGCCCTGCGCACGCTCGCCGCGCGCCTCGCCGACGAGGGTTTCGGCGGGCTTCCGGTCGTCGTCGGCTACCTGGACCGCTCCGAGACCGCCCAGCCGAAGTACGGCCAGCCGGCCGGCGCCCCGCAGAACGCGGCGGCGGTGCTGCACGGCGGTGAGGTGGTCCTCGCCTTCGCCAAGCACCACCTGCCGAACTACGGCGTCTTCGACGAGTTCCGCTACTTCGTGCCCGGCGACACCATGCCGGTGCTGCGGGTGCATGGCGTCGACGTGGCCCTGGCGATCTGCGAGGACCTCTGGCAGGACGGCGGCCGGGTGCCCGCGGCGCGTTCCGCCGAGGCCGGCCTGCTGCTCTCCATCAACGCCTCCCCCTACGAGCGCGACAAGGACGACACGCGCCTCGAGCTGGTGCGCAAGCGCGCCCAGGAGGCGGGCTGCACCACCGCCTACCTCGCGATGATGGGCGGCCAGGACGAGCTCGTCTTCGACGGCGACTCGATCGTCGTGGACCGCGACGGCGAGGTCGTCGCGCGAGCGCCGCAGTTCGCGGAGGGGTGTGTGGTCCTTGACCTCGACCTGCCCGCGGCGTCGGCCGACGCTCCGCAGGGCGTCGTCGACGACGGTCTGCGCATCGACCGGGTGATCCTTTCCGAGGACCCGCTGCCCGCGTACCGGCCCGAGCTGGCGGGCGGCTACGCGGAACGGCTGGACGACGACGAGGAGGTGTACTCGGCGCTGGTGGTCGGCCTGCGGGCGTACGTCGCCAAGAACGGCTTCGAGTCGGTGCTGATCGGCCTGTCGGGCGGTATCGACTCGGCCCTCGTGGCCGCGATCGCCTGTGACGCGGTGGGCGCGCAGAACGTGTACGGCGTGTCGATGCCGTCGAAGTACTCGTCGGAGCACTCGAGGGGCGACGCGGCGGAGCTGGCGCGGCGGACCGGGCTGAACTTCCGCACCGTGCCGATCGAGCCGATGTTCGACGCGTACATGGGCTCGCTGGGCCTGACGGGCCTGGCGGAGGAGAACCTCCAGTCCCGGCTGCGCGGCACCCTGCTGATGGCGATCTCGAACCAGGAGGGCCACATCGTCCTCGCGCCCGGCAACAAGTCCGAGCTGGCGGTGGGCTACTCGACGCTGTACGGCGACTCGGTGGGCGCGTACGGGCCCATCAAGGACGTGTACAAGACGTCGGTCTTCCGCCTGGCCGAGTGGCGCAACCGGGCGGCCGCCGAGCGGGGCCAGACCCCGCCGATCCCCGAGAACTCGATCACCAAGCCGCCGAGCGCGGAGCTGCGGCCGGGACAGGTCGACACGGACTCCCTGCCGGACTACCCGGTTCTGGACGCCATCCTCGAGATGTACGTCGACCGGGACCAGGGCGCCGACGCGATCGCCGCGGCGGGGTACGACCGTGAGCTGGTCGTCAGGACCCTGCGCATGGTGGACACCGCCGAGTACAAGCGGCGGCAGTACCCGCCGGGGACGAAGATCTCGGCGAAGGGCTTCGGCAAGGACCGGCGTCTGCCCATCACCAACGGCTGGCGCGAGTCGGTGTGAACGGGCCCGGGCCCTCGTCGTCCTTCCCCGCGCGGACGCCTCGGGAGGACGACGAGGACATCGGGACCCGTCGCCGGTGGGGTGTCAGGCCTCGCAATCGGTGATGACGTCGTTGCCCGGTCCGCCGTCGCAGGTGTCCGTTCCGGCGCCGCCGTCGAGGGTGTCGCCGCCGGGGCCGCCCCAGAGGGTGTCGTCCCCGTCGCCACCGCGGATCGAGTCCGTGCCGCCCACGGTGTCGATCGGGCCGCCGGGGCCCACGTTGTCCCCGAAGAGCGTGTCGTTGCCGCCGCGCCCGAAGATGACGTCGTTCCCGGCGGTCAGCCCGGTGGGGTCGCCGACGCCGCTGTCGCCGACGACCTCGAGCTCGTCGCCGCTGCCGCCGGTGATCCGGTCGTTGCCGGATCCCGTCGCGGTGCCCTGGGAGGCCGCGTGGTCCCCGACGGCCACGAGGGCGCCGTCCGCGCCCAGGTCGATGAGGTCGTCACCGCCGCTCCCACCGGCGTTCCCCAGGATCGACACGCTGTCACCGGTCACGTCGCCGAACTGGCCGAGGCCTTCCAGGAGCACATCGTCCGCGGCGCCTTGGGCCGAGAAGACGCCGAGCGAGTCGCCGGTCAGCCCGTCGTCGCCGTCACCGCCCTCGAGGCGGTCGCTCGCTCCACCGGTCACGGTGTCGCCCCGGCTGTCGCCGACCATCTGGTCGCTGTCGGCCCCGCCGAACGCGATGTCCCGGGAGGCCCCCCGGGCGTCGCCCTGGACCGCCAGGTTGTCGCCTGTGATGACGTCGTCGCCGGGGCCGCCGAACAGCCGGTCGCTTCCGGTGGATGCCGTCGCGTCTCCCGTCGGGGCGAAGGAGTCGCCGGTCAGGCCGTCCCCGCCGTCGCCGCCGTCGACCGAGTCGTTGCCGGGGCCTCCGATGAGGCGGTCGTTCCCGCCCAGGCCGCAGATCAGGTCGTCACCGCCCCGGCCGTCGAGCGTGTCCGCGCCGGCGGTGCCGATGATCACGTCCGCACCCGGGGTTCCGGCGGTGCTCCCGGGCTGTGTCGCCGGACGGCCGAAACACGTCGGCTGCGCGCCGCTCGCGCCCGCGGCCCCCATGAACACCATGGCGGTCGCCGTGAAGACGCCCGCCGCGACCACCAGCGCGGTGCGTCTTCGCGGCCTTGCCCCCGACCCGCCCCTGCCCTCGCCGCCGTACCCGCGTCGCCGCTTCACCGTCATCATCCGTCGATCCCTTCTCAGCCGGACTGACCGCTGCCAGATGCCAGAACGACTCATTGCCGGATCGGCAAGGTGACCCGCGGGCGTGGCGGCGATTCCACCCGGAGGGACCAGCGCCCCGCTCCCCGCGGCCGTACCGGCCCCCAGGGCCGGCTCCACCCGGTGTCGCCTGCACCGGGCCGACTCCACCCACCCCCGCCGGAGCGCGGGAGACAGCGCTGTCCGCGGCCCGTCGGCGAGAGACCTCGCCCCGCACGGGGATCATCACGGCACGGGATGAGCGACGGGAACTGTCAGCGCACTGCCTAGCGGTGCAGCGCCTCCGTCCGCTGTGCCGTCCCGGCCGCGACGATCCGCGCCCCGCCGACTCGCTCGGGAGTGCTCCGCCGGTCCACCGCGTAGGCCACGCCCGCGACGGCGAGGCCCAGCACCGCGAGGCCCGCGCCGGCCACCGCCGGTGACGTCACGCCGAAGCCGGCGGCGAGGGCCAGGCCGCCGATCCAGGCGCCGCCGGCGTTCGCGAGGTTGAAGGCGGCCTGGTTGGCGGAGGAGGCCAGGGAGGGGGCGGTCGACGCCTTCTCCATCACCATCAGCTGCAGCGGCGAGCCGGTGACGAACGCGGCCACGCCCAGCAGCGTCACCGCGAGCGCAGCGCTCCACGCCGTGTCCATCAGCAGCGGGAACAGCGCCAGGACGAGGACCAGCGAGGCCAGGCCGCCGAACAGCGTGCGCCGCATGGCGTGGTCGGCGAGGCGGCCGCCGAGCAGGTTGCCGATCGTCGCGCCGACGCCGAACAGCGCCAGCAGCAGGGTCACGCTGGCGTCGGCGTACCCGGCGGAGTCGGTCAGCATCGGCGTGATGTAGCTGTACGCGGAGAAGAGCGCCCCGAATCCGGCGACCGTCGTGCCGAGCGCCAGCCACACCGGCAGGGAGCGCAGCGCCGCCAGTTCGCCGCGCAGGCCCGCCGAGGGGGCCGCGTGCGTGTGGTCCCGGGGGATGAGGAGCGCGAGGGACGCGATGGCCGCCAGGCCGATCGCGCTCACGCCGAGGAAGGTGGCCCGCCAGCCCAGGTGCTGACCCATGAGGGTGGCCACGGGGACGCCCGCGATGTTGGCGACGGTCAGGCCGAGGAACATCAGCGACACCGAGCGGGCCTTGCGTTCGGGCGCGACCAGGTTCGTGGCCACGACCGCGCCGACGCCGAAGAAGGCGCCGTGCGGCAGACCGCTGAGGAAGCGGGCGGCCAGCAGCCACTGGTGGTCGGGGGCCAACGCCGACAGCGCGTTGCCCGCGACGAACAGGCCCATCAGGGAGATCAGGACCGTGCGGCGGGACAGGCGGGCCGTCGCCGCCGCGAGCAGCGGGGCGCCGATGACGACGCCGAGGGCGTAGGCGGAGACCAGGTGTCCGGCGGCCGGGATCGAGATGTGCAGGTCGTCCGCGACGTCGGGCAGCAGTCCCATCATCACGAACTCGGTGGTGCCGATGCCGAAGGCACCCACGGCCAGGGCGAGCAGGGCCAGGGGCATGAGAGAGCCTGTGCCTTTCAGAGAGAGGTTCCGTCCATCATAGGTTCACTATGTTCAGTGACGGAACAAACTCTGTCGCGCCCCGTATTCCGGTGGGTTACGGTGTGGTGACCCTCACACGAGCGGCGACCGGCAAGTGGTCGCTGCCGGTCTCCGGCAGGGTCCACGAGGTGACCGGCTCCACGCCCGACACCATGATCTGGTCGATGCGCGCCATCGGGAACGACGCCGGCCAGCTGAAGCCCATGCCGCTGCCCGCCGCGCCCTGCGCCGAACGCATCTGGGAGGTGACGGCGTTGAGGGAGCGGTCGTTCATCGTTCCGTTGAGGTCGCCGAGCAGGATCTTCCGGCTCAGCGGGTCGGCGGCGATCGCCTCGCCCAGCGCGTCCGCGCTCTTGTCGCGCTGATGGGCGGTGAACCCGGCCTGGAGCTTGACGCGCACGGACGGCAGGTGGGCGACGTAGAACGCTACCGGCCCCTCCGGCGTGGTGACCGTCGCCCGCATCGCGCGCACCCAGCCCAGCTTGATGTCGACGTCCGCGACGTCGCTCAGCGGGTACTTGCTCCACAGCCCGACCGTGCCCTGCACCGAGTGGTACGCGTACGTCGCCGCCAGCGCCTTCTCGTAGACCGGCACCGCCGAGGCGGTCAGCTCCTCCAGCGCCAGCACGTCCGCGCCGGACGCGGCCACGTCACGGGCGGTGCCGGACGGGTCGGCGTTGTCGGCGTTGACGTTGTGGGTGGCGACGGTGAGGTTGCCGCCGCTGCCGGTCTTGTCGGTGAGCTGGCCGCCGAACAGGTTCAGCCAGACCACGGCCGGGAGGAGCACCGCGATCAGCGCGGTCGCCGACCTGCGCACCAGCGCGAGCAGGAGCAGCAGCGGGATGAACAGGCCCAGCCACGGCAGGAAGGTCTCCGTGAGGCTGCCGAGGTTGCCGAAGCGGTTGGGGATGCGCGAGTGCAGCGCCATCACCGTCGAGAGGAGCAGGGCGAGCACGGCCGCGACGACGCCTCGGCGCCAGATGCGCGGGTCGCCGCGCCAGCCCGCCGACAAACGGGCGGCCAGACGTCCGATCAGGCGCCGAAGCCGGGTTCCCCGGTGCTCGGGCCCCGAGCCGCCGTTGTCCGTCTCCGTCATGTACGCCTGCTGCGCCATACCGTCGCCTCACTGCCTGCCGTGCACACCGTTCGTCCCCCCTGTATGACCCTAGGGGATGATCGGTCCCGATCCTGCCGTCCCATGACGGCCGTACGGGCACGAGGACGAACGGGTCCGTGTCACGGGTTCCGGTCGGGGGTCACGAAGACCGGTCTGTGACGAAACGCGCACATCAGTGCCGAGTCTCGGGCGAACTGACGGGCCGTAGCCCGGCGAGCAGCGCGTCGACCATCCGTTCCGCGAGTCCCTCGGCGAGGTCGGAGTCGGGGTGCAGGACGGCCCGGACCAGCATGGGGCCGACGAAGATGTCGTACAGCAGCTCGCGGTCGAGGTCGGTGCGCAGTTCGCCGTTCTCCTGGCCGCGGCGCACGACTTCGAGGCCGATCCTGCGGCGGGGCTCGACGACCGTGTTGTGGTAGGCCGCCCAGATCCGGGGGCTGCTCTTCATCTGGGCCCGGACGTTGTGCAGGATCGCCGAGGACCGGGTGGCCAGTCCGCGCCGGCGCACCGACTCCAGCAGCACGATCAGGTCGTCGCGCAGGGAGGTGCCGGGGAGTTCGGGGTCCGCCGGTTCGGCGGCGCGCAGGACGTCGACGAAGAGTTCCTCCTTGCCGCTCCAGCGGCGGTAGATGGTCGCCTTGCCGACGCCGGCGGTCCGGGCGATCCGTTCGATGGACACCTCAGCGAGCGGAACACCCTCCTCCAGCAGCTTCATCGTCCCCTCGATGATGGCCCGTTCCACCGCCTCACTACGGGGTCGCCCCCGACCGGGCTGTTCCACACCGGTGCCGCTCTCCGCGAGGCTCACGTCCGTCCGTCCCTTCTTCGCGCTGGGGAGATTGTCGCTCAGAGGGCGGCCGCAGGCCGGGCCTACGAGTCCGCCCGCACCAACTCCCCCTCGTCCGCGCTGATCTGAGGCTCCTTCGGCCTGCCGGGCAGGAAGAGCCCCACGACGACCGCGCCCACGACCGCGACCACGGCCCCCCACAGCGCGGTGACGTGCATCGCGTGCAGGAACGCGTCGTTGGCGGGGTCGACCAGCGCCCTGCCCCGGTCGCCGAGCTTCGCCGCGACGCCCAGGGTCGCCTCGATGGACTCCCCGGCCGTCCCGCGCAGCCCGGCCGGCAGCGCCGCCAGGTCGTCCTCGATGCCGCCCCGGTACGACGTGGAGAGCACGGAGCCCAGGACGGCGATGCCGAGCGCGCCGCCGACCTGGCGGAAGGTGTTGCTGAGGGCGGAGGCGGAGCCGGCCTTCTCCCGGGGCAGGGCCTGCATGATGACGACGCTGGTCGGCGTCATGATGTGGGCCATTCCGGCGCCCATGAAGAAGAAGACGACCTCCAGGATCCAGATCGGGGTGTCCGCGTCCAGCGTGGCGAAGGCCACCAGCGTCGCCGCGATGACGAGCATGCCGGTCGTCGTCGTGGCCTTGACGCCGAAGCGGTCGACGACGAGCCGGGCCCGCGGCGCGAAGACCATCTGGGCGGCGGCCAGCGGCAGCATCAGCAGACCGGTCTGCAGCGGCGAGTAGCCGCGCACGCTCTGGGTGTAGAAGACGGAGAAGAACGTCACGCCCATCAGCGCGAAGAAGACCAGCGCGATGACGGCGATCGCGGCCGAGAACACCTTGTTCCTGAAGTAGGCGACGTCGATGGACGGGTGGTCGCTGCGCTTCTCGTGGACGACGAACGCGACGAGGACGGCGAGGCCGGCGGTGATCGTCGTGACCACGGTCGGGTCGGTGAAGTCGGCGAGTTCGCCGCCCTTGATGATGCCGTAGACGAGGAGGATCAGGCCGACGACGGACAGGGCGACGCCGACGGGGTCGATCCGGCCGGGGTGCGGGTCGCGGGAGTCGGGCACGAGCCACAGCATCAGCGCGACGGCGACGATCACGATCGGCACGTTGATCAGGAAGACCGAGCCCCACCAGAAGTGGTCGAGGAGCAGGCCTCCGGTGATGGGGCCGATGGCGATGGCGAGCCCGACGCCGCCCGCCCAGATGCCGATCGCCTTGGGCTGCTCCTCGCGTTCGAAGACGTTCATGAGGACGGCGAGGGTCGCGGGCATCACGAAGGCGGCGCCGAGGGCCATCAGCGCGCGGAAGGCGATGAGCTGCGCGGGCGAGCCGGACTCGGCGGCGAGCGCGGAACCGATGCCGAAGACGACGAGGCCGCCGAGCAGGACCTTCTTGCGGCCGATGCGGTCGCCGAGGAGGCCGGCGGAGAACAGCAGACCCGCGAAGACGAGCGTGTAGGAGTTGATCGCCCACTCCAGCTCGCTCTGCGTGGCGCCCAGGCCGACGGGGGCGGGGGTGGAGATGGTCTTGATCGCGACGTTCAGGATCGAGTTGTCGAGGACGACGATCAGCAGGCTCAGCATCAGCACGCCGAGGATCGCCCAGCGGCGCCGGTGCACCGCTTCCGGTATGCGGGGGCCGACGGGGCCGACGGGAGTGGTCATGCCGACGAGCCTAGGCGAATTTCGATACGAGACCGTCTCGTATCGGAATTCTTTCGTCTCTCTTTCGGGTCTCTTTACCGGTGCCTTACGGACCGCGCGGTGAGGCCCGGCCCACACCGGGGGCGCTCTGGCCCTCCCTGGCACGAGGTGCCACCATGGAGGTGGTCCGGGGACGCCGTCAGGGCGCCTCGAGATGACGTAAGGAGCCGTTGCAATGACGCAGTTTTCGGCTGCCCAGACGAAGCCCTCCGACGGCAGCAAGGCGCTGTACGGGGGCAAGGGCACCCGCCGCATCACCGTTCGCGACATCGCCGCCGCCAAGGAGCGCGGCGAGAAGTGGCCCATGCTCACCGCGTACGACGCGATGACCGCGTCCGTCTTCGACGAGGCCGGGATCCCGGTGATCCTCGTCGGCGACTCTGCGGGCAACTGCCATCTGGGGTACGAGACCACCGTGCCCGTCACCCTCGACGAGATGACCATGCTGTCGGCGGCGGTGGTACGGGGCACCCAGCGTGCCCTGATCGTCGGCGACCTGCCCTTCGGCTCGTACCAGGAAGGGCCCGTGCAGGCGCTGCGGTCGGCGACCCGGCTGGTCAAGGAGGCCGGGGTCGGGGCCGTGAAGCTGGAGGGCGGGGAGCGCTCGCACCGGCAGATCGAGCTGCTGGTGGAGTCCGGCATCCCGGTGATGGCGCACATCGGCCTCACCCCGCAGTCGGTGAACGCCATGGGCTACCGCGTCCAGGGCCGCGGCGAGGAGGCGGCCGCGCAGCTGCTTCGGGACGCCAAGGCCGTGCAGGACGCGGGTGCCTTCGCGGTCGTGCTGGAGCTGGTGCCGGCCGAGCTGGCGGCCGAGGTGACGCGCGTGCTGCACATCCCGACCGTCGGGATCGGCGCCGGGGCGGAGACGGACGCGCAGGTCCTGGTCTGGACGGACATGCTGGGTCTGACCTCCGGGCGCGTCCCGAAGTTCGTGAAGCAGTACGCGAACCTGCGTGAGGTCATGAGCGGAGCGGCGAAGGCGTTCGCGGAGGACGTCGTCGGCGGAACGTTCCCGCAGGAGCAGCACTCGGTGCACTGAGCCAACTCCGCACAGGCAGCCCGCCGATCTTCCCCCGTCGGCGGGCTGCCGTTTTCTCGTTCCTCGGCCTCTCCGCCCCCTCCCCTCCCGCCCCCGGCCCCCGCATCGGCCCCGCACGGGCCTCGGGCCCCTTCGGCGCGCGTGAACCGCGCCGCTGTCGGCGGGATGTCGGCGCTGTAGGTGAGCTGTCGGCGCTGTAGGTGAGCTGTAGGCCGTCTGTCGGTGGGGGCTGACAGCGTCGTCCGCATGACACGCATCGACAAGAATCCCAGCGGCGCCGGAAGCGCCGTCACCGTACGGGGACTCGTCAAGCACTACGGGGAGACCAAGGCGCTGGACGGCGTCGACCTGGACGTGCGGGAGGGCACCGTCATGGGGGTCCTCGGGCCGAACGGCGCCGGGAAGACCACCCTCGTGCGGATCCTGTCCACCCTGCTGGCCCCCGACGCCGGCCGGGCGACCGTCGCCGGCTACGACGTCGTACGACAGCCCCGGCAACTGCGCAGGGTGATCGGGCTCACGGGCCAGTACGCCTCCGTGGACGAGAAGTTGCCGGGCTGGGAGAACCTGTACCTCATCGGGCGGCTGCTCGACCTGCCCCGCAAGGAGGCCCGCGCCCGCGCCGACGTGCTGCTGGAACGGTTCTCCCTCACCGAGGCGGCCCGGCGGCCGGCCGCCACCTACTCCGGCGGCATGCGGCGGCGGCTCGACCTGGCCGCCTCCATGATCGGCCGGCCCGCCGTGCTGTACCTCGACGAGCCCACCACGGGCCTCGACCCCCGCACCCGCAACGAGGTGTGGGAGGAGGTCAAGACGATGGTCGGGGAGGGGGTGACGGTGCTGCTGACCACGCAGTACATGGAGGAGGCCGAGCAACTCGCCACCGAGCTGACCGTCGTCGACCGGGGCAAGGTCATCGCGGGCGGTGCCATCGAGGAGCTGAAGGCGAAGGTCGGCGGACGGACGCTGCGGGTGCGGCCGGCCGACCCGGCGCAGCTGCGGCCGCTGGCCGCCGCGCTGGACGAGCTCGGCATCACCGGGCTCGCCACCACGACCGTGGACACCGAGCGCGGTGCCGTCCTCGTGCCGATCCTCAGCGACGAGCAGCTCACCGCCGTGGTCGGCGCGGTCACCGCACGCGGCATCACCCTCGCCTCCATCACCACCGAACTGCCCAGCCTGGACGAGGTGTTCCTGTCCCTCACCGGCCACCGCGCCAGTGCCCCGCAGGACGCCACGCCCGCCGAGACCCGTGAGGGGGTCGCCGCATGAGCTCCCGCCCTTCAGCCACCACCACCCTGAACGAGGCCCCTCCGGAGCGGACGGCCGGGGCGCACCCCGGTCGCACCGCCCCTTCGGCCTCCGCCCCGGCCGCCGACGTCCGCATCTCCCTGCGCGGCCACCTGCGCCACACCGGGGCCCTGATCCGCCGCAACCTGCTGTGGATCAGGCAGGACCCGGAGTCGATGTTCGACGCGCTGCTGATGCCGGTCGTCTTCACCCTGCTGTTCGTGTACGTCTTCGGCGGCTCGATCGGGCAGGCCCTGGGCGGCGGTCAGGACGGGTACGTCCAGTACGTCATCCCGGGCATGATCGCGATGATGAGCATGACGCTGTCGCAGGGCGTCGGCACCGGCTTCAGCCAGGACTTCAACTCCGGGGTCATGGACCGTTTCCGGTCCCTGCCGATCGGGCGCGGCTCGGTGCTGTTCGCGAAGATCTCGGTCGAGCTGGTGCGGATGCTGTTCGCGACGACCGTGCTGATGATCGTCGCCGTCCTGGTCGGTTTCGACATCGACCACTGGCTCGGACTGTTCGCGGCCGTGGGCCTGTCCACGGCGTTCGCCTCGTCGATCATGTGGGTGTTCCTCACCCTGGGCGTGATCCTGAAGAACGCGCAGTCCGTGCAGGCGATGGGCTTCCTGGTGCTGTTCCCCCTGCAGTTCGGCTCGTCGATCTTCGCCCCGACGGCGTCCATGCCGGGCTGGCTTCAGGCGTTCACCGACTACAACCCGCTGTCCACGCTCGCCGACGCGGCGCGCGGGCTGATGGTGGGCGGCCCGGTCGCGCACGACCTGTGGGTGACCCTCGGCTGGTCGGTGGCCATCACTGCGGTGATGGCACCGGTCGCGATCCACAAGTTCCGCACGAAGAGCTGACCGTGGCCGTGCCGTGCGGCGCTCACACCAGGGCGGTGGCCTCCTCGTAGGAGAGGCCGCCGCCCTCGGCGTACGCGGCCTCGTAGGCCTCGTCCCCGAGCGCGGCCCGCGCCCGTGCCTCGGCCATCTCCCGTGACTCGCGTTCCAGGCGCGGGGCCACATGGCGGGGCGGGAGCAGGCTGTCGGCGGTGCCGAGGCAGCGGGCGGCGGCCGCGGCACGGCTGCTGCTGCCGTCGCCGGCGCCGGTGAGGACGATGGCGGCGACGGTCAGGAAGAGGGAGCGCATCGGCGGGGCGATGGCCTGGGACAGCGGGTCGCCGGCCCGCTGCAGGGCCTTGCGGATGGTGGGCCGGGCCTCCTCGTGGCGGCCGTCGACCGCGTCAAGCCAGGCCTCCGCGCCCAGGATGAAGGCGTCGAAGACGACGAAGTGCGCGATCCCGAAGTCCCGGCGCAGCAGGCGCAGTTGCTCGCGCGCCTCGGCACGCCGGCCGGTCATGCCGAGCCAGCCGGCGAGGAAGATCCGGGCGGCGGGCATGGCCTCGTTGACCGTTCCGTCCGTACGTCCGATCACCTCGCGCAGGATGCGCTCGCCGCGCTCCTCGTCACCCGCCTCCAGCAGCGCGCTGCCCAGCCGCGCACCGAGAACGGCCAGCTGGGCGCGCGCGCCGAGCCGTTCGGCGTGGACCATGGCCTCCTCGTAGTCGGCGGCGGCCTCGCGGTGGAAACCCATCCGCTCGTGGGCCTCGGCGCGCGCCGAGAGGGCCTCGGCCGTGCCCCAGGCGTCGCCGAGGCGGCGGAAGATCTCCAGCGACTCGTCGGCGTCCCGGGTGGCGTCGCCGGCCCAGTCCGAGCGGTTGGCGAGGAGGTTGGCGCGCATCTGCAGGCAGGCGGCGAGCTCCCACTCGTAGCCGGGGGTCTCACGGCAGGTGCGGACGTTGGCGTCGAGGATGCGGCGGATGCGCCCCATGTCGCCGGTGAGCATCACGGCGAAGAACCAGAGCAGGCCGGGGGTACGGCAGGTCTGCGGCAGGCCGGGCTCGTAGGTCCGGGCGATCGCCCGCAGCTTGGCCTGGGCCGCCGGCTGCTGCCAGGCGTCCAGCTCGGTGTCCATGCAGGCGAGATGGGCGAGGTGGACACCGCGCCGGGCCTCGGCGAGGACCTCGCCGGTCATCGGCGGCGGGGCGTCGGTGCAGGGCTTCCACACCGGGGCCGCCGGGCGCACCGGTTCGCTGAAGGGGTCGGGGCCGAGGGCCATGACCTCGCTGCACCAGGTGCGGGCCTCGATGCGCAGGTCACGCATCTGCCAGTAGACGACGAGGGAGAGGGCGAGGCAGAGCGCCTCCTGCTCGTCGCGTGCGGCGACGGCACGGCGCAGCGCGGTGCGCAGGTTCTCGTACTCGAGCTGGAAGAGGTCGATGGCGGTGCGCTGTCCGGCGCCGCGCAGCGACGGCTCGGTGGTGCGGGCGAGTTCCCGGTAGTACGTCAGGTGCGCGCGCTCGGCCGCGGGGCGGCCGCCGGACTCGTCGAGGCGTTCGCCCGCGTACTCGGCGACGGTCTCCAGCAGCCGGTAGCGCATCGCGCCGTCGGGGGCGGGGGCGGCCACGACCAGCGACTTGTCGACGAGGGAGCCGAGGGCGTCGAAGGCGGCCGGGCCGCACACGGCCTCGGCGGCGGCGAGGTCGCAGCCGCGGGCGAAGACCGAAAGGCGGCCGAGGACCTCGCGTTCGTCCTCGTCGAGCAGGTCCCAGGACCAGTCGACGACGGCACGCAGGGTCTGCTGGCGGGGCAGGACGGTGCGGCTGCCGGAGCTGAGGAGGCGGAAGCGGTCGTCGAGCCGGTCGGCGATCTGGCGGGGGGTCAGCATCCGCAGGCGGGCGGCGGCCAGCTCGATGGCGAGGGGCAGGCCGTCCAGGCGGCGGCAGATCTCGGCGCAGGCCTCGGGGTCGTCGTCGACGCGGAAGCCGGGCCGGGCGGCGGCTCCCCGGTCGGCGAGCAGCCGCAGGGCGACCGGCTCCGGCAACGGCTCCACGGGTCGCAGTACCTCGCCGGGTACGCCGAGGGGTTCGCGGCTGGTGGCGAGGACCGTCAGGCCGGGGCAGCGTTCCAGCAGCTCCTCGACGAGACGGGCGGCGGCGCCGACGACGTGCTCGCAGTTGTCCAGGACGATCAGCATGCGGCGCCGGGCGCAGTGCTCGACGAGGCGGTCCACGGGGTCGTCGTGGCGCTCGCCGACGGTCCGCAGTTCCTCGGCGCCGGCGCCGTACAGCACGGTCTCACGGGCGCCCACGGCGGTGAGGACGGCCTGCGGTACGGCGTCGGGGTCGGCGACGGGCGCGAGTTCGGCCAGCCACACCCCGTCGGGTGCGTTGTCCCGTGCGGTCTCGGCGGCCTCCTGCGACAGCCGCGTCTTGCCGGCGCCGCCGGGCCCGAGCAGCGTGACCAGGCGGGCGGCGCCGAGATCCCCCCGGATCGCCTCGATGTCGGCCTCCCGCCCGACGAAGGAGGTGAGACGGGCGCGGAGGTTGCCGAGCGGACGGGCGGATCCGTCGGCCGACGGGACGGAGCCGGCGAACCGTCCGGCGAGGCCGTCGCCCGGCGGCACGGCGGCGGCCGGGGTGTGCACGGGGTCGTGCGGGACGTGCGGAACCTGCGGGGCTTCCGGAACGTGCGTGACCTGCGGGACGTGCGCGGTGTCCGCCGACGGCCCGGCGGGGCCGGCAGGGCCGGCGGAAGGCCCGGCGGACCCGTCAACGGGCGTCCCTGTGAAGCCGTCCCGATCCCGTGCCGGACGGCCCGAAGGCCCGGCGGACCCGTCAACGGGCGTCCCTGTGAAGCCGTCCCGATCCCGTGCCGGACGGCCCGAAGGCCCGGCGTCACCGGCCGAAGGCCACCCGCCGGAGCCCTCCCGAGCCCCGGCCGAACCGCGATACGGCCCCGAATACCCGCTCGCACTCCCGACGGAACCCTCCCGGGCCCCGTCCGACGCCGGATCCGCCCCCGAAGACCCGCCCGCACCCCCGCCGGAACCCTCCCGGGTTCCGGCGGAACCACCGGACGGCTCCGAGCCACCCGCCTCCGCCGCGGGAGCGCCCGAAAGCCGCCACCCGGACCCCTCCCCGGCCCCGGCGGAACCGCTCGCCCGCCCGGGACCGTCCGCCGGCCCGGAACCGTCCACCCGCCCGGAACCGTCCGACGAGCCGGCGGAGCCGCCGCGCGGCCCGACCGGACCGCCGAAGGGCGCCCCGCGGTCGGCCCGCCCCCGTGCCGGGTTCCGCGCCTCGGCCGGGGTCAGCAACTCCGCGTGCAGGAAGCGCAGTTCGGGGCCGGGGTCCGAGCCGAGGCGGTCGGCCAGCAGGCGGCGTACGTCCTCGTAGGCGGCCAGCGCCTCGGCGGTGCGGCCGGCGTCGCGCAGGGCGCGCAGGCGCAGCGCCTGGAGGGGCTCGTCCAGGGGGTGGGCGTCGCACAGGGCGGTCAGCTCGGGCAGCGACTGCTCGGCGTGGCCGAGGGCGAGGGCGGCGGTGTGCCGGGCGCGCAGGGCGTCGAGACGGCGGGCCTCCCTGCGGGCCGCCTCGGCGGTGCGGTCGGGCAGGTCGGCGAGGGGCGGACCCTGCCACAGCGCGAGGGCGTCGTCGAGGAGGACGGCCGCCTTGGCCGGGTCGCCGTCCGCGAGAGCGCGCAGGCCGTCGCCCGTCAGCCGTTCGAAACGGTGCAGGTCGACCGCGTCGGGGCCGGCGGTGAGGCGGTAGCCGCCCTCCGCCGAGGCGACCGCGTCCGCGCCGAGGGCCCGGCGCAGCCGGCCGACCAGCGCCTGCAGGGCGCCCGGTGCGTCGGCGGGCGGATCCCCGGTCCACACCTCCTGCACGAGCAGCCCCGCGGGCACGGTCCGCCCGGCCCGCAACGCCAGCACGGTCAGAAGCGCACGCAAGCGCGCCCCGCCGACGGCGACGGGGGTCCCGTCCGGGCGGAGCGCCTGAGTGGTGCCGAGGATGCGGTAGCGCACGGGGTCCATTGTCTCCGGTCGGTTCGGGGCGGGTCACGGGGTTCCGGCGGTGTCGCGGGCCGGGACCATGGCGGGTGTCTCTTTCCCCACCTTCCTAGGAACCGGCGACCGGCCGCGAGACGTTTTCCCGGTACGCCCGGTACGGTCGGGCAGTTCCACGCCCGCCCGGACCCAGGGAGCCCCATGACCACCGCCCTCACCCGCCGCAGCGACCGGCGGATCAGCCCCGTCTTCGTCGGCATCCTGGCCGTCACGGCGGTCACGGGGTGGGCCACCTGGACCGGGTTCGCCGCGCAGCCCGGCGTGGCCGTGTTCCTGTTCGTGACGGCGGCCTGGCTGGTCTCCCTGTGCCTGCACGAGTACGCGCACGCGCGCACCGCCCTGCACAGTGGGGACATCTCGGTCGGAGCCAAGGGCTATCTGACGCTCAATCCCCTCAAGTACACGCACGCCCTGCTCAGCATCGTGCTGCCGCTGCTGTTCGTGATCATGGGTGGGATCGGTCTGCCGGGCGGCGCGGTGTTCATCGAGCGCGGGCGGATTCGGGGCCGGTGGCGGCACAGCCTGATCTCGGCGGCCGGTCCGCTGACGAACGTGCTGTTCGCCGTCGTGTGCACGGCCCCTTTCTGGCTGGACGCACTGGACGGCGTGCCCGCCGACTTCCGGTACGCGCTGGCCTTCCTGGCCCTGCTCCAGGTCACGGCGGCGATCCTGAACTTCCTGCCGGTGCCCGGCCTGGACGGCTACGGGGTGATCGAGCCGTGGCTGCCGTACGGCGTGAAGCGGCAGGTCGAGCCGTTCGCGCCGTTCGGTCTGCTGTTCGTGTTCGCGCTGCTGTGGCTGCCGGCGGTCAACGGGGCCTTCTTCGACGTGGTCGACGCGGTGCTGCGCGCGCTCGGGATCGGCGACTTCGAGACGTACTGCGGGCAGGCGCTGTACCGCTTCTGGGAGGGGACGCCGGAGATCTGCTCGGTCAGCCCGTGAGGGACCGGCGGGCCTTCTCACGCTTGACGTAGTACCAGGTCATGTTCGACGACAGGCCCGCCAGCAGTACCCAGACGACGCCCAGCCAGCTTCCCCGGGTGAAGGAGACGACCGCAGCGGCCACGGCGAGCAGACAGACGACGAGGGTGTAGACGGCGAGGCGGGGCATGGGGGGCGTACTCCTGTCGAGGGCTGTCGGGTCCCGTCGGGTCCCGCGGGGGACACCGCCGGCACACTGCTGTGTTGCCTGTGACGACCAGTGTCCCCCATGCGGCACGGGGGCTCACACGTCGGTGACGCGCAGCCCCGCGTGCGCCTTGTAGCGGCGGTTCACCGAGATCAGGTTGGCGACCAGCGACTCGACCTGGTGGGCGTTGCGCAGACGCCCGGCGAAGATGCCGCGCATGCCGGGGATGCGGCCGGCCAGCGCCTGCACGATCTCCACGTCGGCGCGTTCCTCGCCCAGCACCATGACATCGGTGTCGATCTCGTCGATCGCGGGGTCCTGCAGCAGCACGGCCGACAGGTGGTGGAAGGCGGCGGTGACCCGTGAGTCCGGCAGCAGGGCGGCGGCCTGCTCGGCGGCGCTGCCTTCCTCCGGCTTCAGGGCGTAGGCCCCCTTCTTGTCGAAGCCGAGCGGGTTGACGCAGTCGACGACGAGCTTGCCCGCGAGCTCCTCGCGCAGGGCCTCAAGGGTCTTGCCGTGACCCTCCCACGGCACGGCGACGATCACGATGTCGCTGCGGCGCGCGGTCTCGGCGTTGTCGGCGCCCGCGACCCCGTGGCCGAGCTCCTCGGCGGCGGCGCGGGCGCGGTCGGCCGCCCGGGAGCCGATGATCACCTTCTGGCCGGCCTTGGCGAGCCGGTACGCGAGGCCCTTGCCCTGCGGACCGGTCCCGCCGAGCACGCCGACGACGAGCCCGGAGACGTCGGGGAGGTCCCACGGGTCCTTGGCGGGGGCCTTGGCCGGGGTCGTCGCGGCGGCGGTCTGTGCGCTGTCGGTAGAGGTCATGGGCCGACTTTACGTGCGTGGTGGCGCCCCGACGGGGCAGGGTGGCCGCCGTCACGTCCGCGGGGCGCTCCCCCTGGGATTCCGCAGGGGGATCCGCAGGTCGATCCCTTGAGATCCGCAGGGGACCGCAGGTCGCTCCCGCGGGATTCCCCCTGCGGAATCCCCCGGCCGTTCCCCGGGTCGGGCGAATCGACGGCGAACGCCGGGCCGGGTCCGGCCGGGTGCGGCAGGATGCGGACGCATGGACGCCGTACGGGTCGCGCTGCTGCGCGAGGTGCTCGCCGGGACGGAGTGGCTGGGGGCCACGCGGAGGTTCGCCGCGGTGCTGCGCGGCTCGGTGGTGTCGCACGGGGGCGGGCTGCTGCTGGTGGGCACCGCGGAGTACGAACCCTGGCACCTCGCGGCCCATCTGGTGGACGAGGCCGCGTGGTCGGGCACGCCGGAACTGGCCCCGACCCTGGTACGGCACGACGCGCGCCCGTCGGATCCGGCGCACCTCGCGGTCGGCCTGGGGCGGATCGAGGCCGCCCGGCGGGGCGAGACCCTGCTGGTGGTGTCGCCGGAGGGGGACGTGCCGCTGCTGGAGCGGGTGTCGGACGCGCGGCGGGCCGGGGTGACCGTGCTGGCCCTCGGCCCCGGCGAGGCGGAGCTGACGGCGCTGGCGCACGAGACGCTGGCCGTGCCGGACGGCTCCGAGCTGGACCTGGACACCGTGCAGCACCTGGTGAGCGCGGCGGCGGGCGAGCACACGGTGCCCTCTCCGCGAGGGCGCTGGCGCTTCCGCGACAGGCTGTCCAGGCTGGCGGAGTCGCTGACGGCCCCGCCCCCGGCCCCTTGGTGACGGCGAAAAGCGGTTGCCCCCCGCTCCGGCCGCGCCCAACCATGCCCCCGTGAGCGACGACGCCCCCACACCTCCGGCCGTCGAGCGGCCGCCGTCCGGCCCTTCCTCCCGCCTGCGCGCCCTCCTGCCCGATCTCGCCCCCTGGCGTGCCTCAGCCGACTTCCGGCGGCTGTGGATCTCAGGGGTGATCACCAACTTCGGGAGTTTCCTGACGTTCGTCGCACTGCCCGTGCAGATCAAGGAACTCACCGGGTCGGCCGCGGCGGTCGGCGCGATCGGCGCGGTGGAGCTGGTGCCGCTGGTCGTGTTCGGGCTGTACGGCGGTGCGCTGGCCGACGCCTGGGACAAGCGCCGGCTGATCGTGTGGACGGAGGCCGGGCAGGGTCTGCTCTGCGCGGTGCTGCTGGTCAACGCGCTGATGCCGGCCCCCGCCGTGTGGCCGCTGTACGCGGTGGCCGCCCTCTCCTCCGCGCTGGTCTCGGTGCAGCGGCCGGCGCTCGACTCGCTGATGCCGCGGATCGTCGCGCACGAGCACCTGCCGGCCGCGGCCTCGCTTAACTCGCTGCGCTGGCAGGTCGGTGGGGTCGCGGGCCCGGCGCTGGCGGGTGTGGTCGTCGCCTACGCGGGACTCGGCTGGGCGTACGCCGCGGACCTGGTCACCTTCCTCGTCTCGGTGGTGATCTGCGTCCGTCTCGCCCCCTCCCCCGCCGCACACGAGGCGCAGAAGCCGTCGCTCACCTCGATCCTCGAGGGCGCCCGGTACGCCTGGAGCCGCAAGGAGCTCCTCGGCACGTACGTCGTCGACATCGCGGCGATGCTCTTCGCGATGCCGCTCGCGGTGCTGCCGTTCCTCGCGGACGAGCTGGACGCGCGGTGGTCGCTGGGGCTGATGTACGCGTCCGTCCCGGCGGGGGCGTTGCTGGTGAGCCTGACCAGCGGCTGGACCTCCCGGGTTCACCGGCACGGGCGGATCGTGGTCGTCTCGGCCGCGCTGTGGGGCGTGTGCGTCGCCGCCGCGGGGGCGGCCGGGAACGTCTGGCTGGTGCTGCTGTTCCTGACAGTCGGCGGGGCCTTCGACATGGTCAGCGGGATCTTCCGCGGGGCGATGTGGAACCAGACGATCCCCGACGAGCTGCGCGGCCGGCTCGCCGGTATCGAGTTGCTGTCGTACTCGGTGGGGCCGCAGCTCGGTCAGACCTGGGTGGGCGGGGTGGCCGCCTGGAAGGGCGTGCGGACGTCGGTGTGGTCGGGCGGGCTGCTGTGCGTGGGTGCGGTGGGTCTGCTCGCGCTGTGCCTGCCGAAGCTGATGACGTACGACGTGCGCACGAACGAGCACGCGGTACGGCTGCGCGAACAGCGCGCGACGGCGGCCCGCCCCTGAACGAGGACCGCCTCACGGGCCGCCTGGTCCCCGGCCCGTCAGCTGTTCGTGGCGCACCCGTGTCGTCGAGCGCCCCGGCATCGCCCTGCCGGCGGATCGTCCGGATATCGGGTACGGGCATCGCGCCGCCCAGGTCATCGCGCCGCCGGTGTCACGCCCTCCGGGGAAGCGGCCGCACGGCCGTGCGGCCGGGAGGCCGCCGCGGTGCGCGCGGGCGCGATTCACCCGACGCCGACACGTCACAACGGCGCCGACGGCGGCCCATTCCGGATCACCACCGCGAGCAGCCCCGACCTGATCAGCGGCAGCCTCGGTGACCCAGGCCGGGTGCGTGACGGCCGCAGCGAACCAGGCCGGCCAGTGGCGGCCGCTGCGACCCGGACCGGGGCCCACTCAGCCGCGGTCGGCGGCCGGACAGCCGCAGCCGCAGTAGGCCGACCGCACAGCGGCACCGCCCGGGGTCCGGCCGGCAGTGACCGCAGCGAGCTGGGCCTGGGTCACCGACAGCCGCAGTGCACTCGCCGGTCAGCGGGCGCGGCACTCGCCGGTCAGCGGGCGCCTCAGGGGACCGACCGGAAAGCGGCAGCCCGGTGGTATGGCCGGGCGGCAGCCGCAGTGGGCCGACCAGACAGCGGCAGCCGCAACCGACTGGGCGTGGTCAACCGGCAGCCGCAGCGGCCCGGGCCGGGTGCCGGGCAGCCCCGGGGGGCCGGCCGGTCGGCAGTGACCGCAGCGGGTTGGGCCTCACCGACAGCCCCAGCGTCCCGGACCGGCGTTCCCGGCAGCCCGGTGGGCCCGCAGTCGACAGTGACCGCAGCGAGCTAGGCCTGGTCACGACAGCCCCGGTGGGCCCGCCGGTCGGCAGTGACCGCAGCAGGCCGAGCGGTCGGCAGCGGTGGCGGGTCGGCCGGTCGGTCGTCGGTCGGACCGGGCGGGTCGCCGACCGCCACAGCGGACCGGACCGATGACCGGCAGCCGCAGTGGACCAGCGGGTCACCGACCGCCGCCGCGGCCCGGACCGATGACCGGCAGCCCCGGTGGACCTGCCGGTCAACGGCGGCCTGGGTGAGCCCGCCGGTCAGCGGCGGTCGCAGCGGGCCGATCGGGCGTCGGCCGCCGCAGGGCGGCCGGTCAGTCGTCGTCCGGGGTGGTGGTCGTCCGGGCGTCGTGCCAGCGGGGGTCGTTCTCCCACTGGAGGTTGCGCTCGCGCGCGGTCGCCATCGCTTGTTCGGCCTCGCCGCGGGTCGCGTACGGGCCGAAGCGGTCCTTGGCCGGGCACTCCGGCCCCTCCTCGACCTTCTTGTGTTCCAGGCAGTAGTACCACTCGCCCGGTTTGCCGACGGTCCGCTTCTTGAACAGGGCCATGACCAGCTCCTCTCGCCATCGACATGTTCCCCCATGCCCGCTGGTTAGACTCGCTTGCATGTCTGGCCAGTCGCTGCTCGTTCCCGGGGAGTTGTCCCCCACCCGTTCCGTGCCCGGAAACATCCGTCGTCCCGAGTACGTCGGCAAGCCCGCGCCGACCCCGTACACCGGGCCGGAGGTGCAGACGCCGGAGACGATCGAGGCGATGCGGATCGCCGGCCGGATCGCCGCGCGGGCGATGGCGGAGGCCGCGAAGCTGATCGCGCCGGGCGTCACGACCGACGAGCTGGACAAGGTGGCGCACGAGTACATGTGCGACCACGGCGCCTACCCCTCGACGCTCGGCTACCGCGGCTTCCCCAAGTCGCTGTGCACGAGCGTCAACGAGGTCATCTGCCACGGCATCCCGGACTCGACCGTCCTGCGCGACGGCGACATCGTCAACCTCGACGTGACCGCGTACATCGGCGGGGTGCACGGCGACAACAACGCGACCTATCTGGTCGGGGAGGTCGACGAGGAGAGCCGGCTGCTGGTGGAGCGGACCCGCACGTCCCTCGACCGCGCGATCAAGGCGGTCAAGCCGGGCCGGCAGGTCAACGTCATCGGCCGGGTCATCGAGTCGTACGCGAAGCGGTTCGGGTACGGCGTGGTGCGGGACTTCACCGGCCACGGCATCAACTCGTCGTTCCACTCCGGGCTGATCATCCCGCACTACGACAGCCCGCACGCCACGACCGTGATGCAGCCGGGGATGACCTTCACGATCGAGCCGATGCTGACGCTCGGGACGCACGAGTACGACATGTGGGACGACGGCTGGACGGTCGTGACGAAGGACCGCAGGCGGACGGCCCAGTTCGAGCACACGCTGGTGGTGACGGAGTCGGGCGCGGAGATCCTCACGCTGCCGTAACACCACCCCCCGCTGTCGCGCGAGCCCGCTCTCCTCGGAGGGCGGGCTCTTCGTCGTCGGGTTAGGTTGCCCCCAGGAGGTTTTTTACCGACCGGGCGTCGGAAAAGGTTGCCGACGGCAAGTCGGCAAGTCGTTGACTTAGGTAAGGCTAACCATAGAAGATCTGGGCCATGGACTCCTTCTCGACAGTCATCCGCACCGCGTCCCACGAGCAGCATGTGGAGGCGGAGACCTCGACGTTCATGAGCGACCTGCTGGGCGGCCGGCTCGGCGTCGACGCCTACGCGCGCTACACCGAGCAACTGTGGTTCGTGTACGAGGCACTGGAGGCCGGGGCCGGGCGGCTGGCGGCGGATCCGGTGGCCGGGCCGTTCATCCAGCCGGAGCTGTTCCGGCTGCCGGCGCTGGAGCGGGACCTGTCCCATCTGCGGGGCCCCGACTGGCGGGTGGGCCTGTCCGCTCTCCCGGCGACGCGGGCGTACGCGGAGCGGGTCCGCGAGTGCGCCGAGCGCTGGCCGGCCGGGTACATCGCCCACCACTACACCCGTTACCTCGGCGACCTCTCCGGCGGGCAGATCATCCGCGACAAGGCGGAGCGAACCTGGGGCTTCGAGAAGAAGGGCGACGGCGTCCGCTTCTACGTGTTCGAGGGGATCGGCAACCCCGCCGCGTTCAAGCGCGGTTACCGGGAACTGCTGGACGCGGTGCGCGCGGACGACCTGGAGAAGCAGCGGATCGTGGCCGAGTGCAAGCGGGCGTTCGCCCTGAACACGGCGGTGTTCAGGGCGCTGGGCGAGGAGTTCCCGCTGTCGGCGTGAGTCCCGCCGACGACACGGCCGGGCCCGCACTCCTCCGCGAGGGAGGAGTGCGGGCCCGGAGTCGTCTCAGCCGCGGTGAAGGTCGCCGTAGCTGTCGTCGTGCTTGTCGTCGTGCTTGTCGTCCTGCTTGTCGTCGTGCTTGTCGTCCTTCTTGTCGCCGTACAGGTCGACGTGCTTGTCGCCGTACTTGTCGTCGTGCTTGTCGTCCTTCTTGTCGCCGTACAGGTCGACGTGCTTGTCGCCGTACTTGTCGTCCTGCTTGTCGTCCTTCTTGTCGCCGTACAGGTCGACGTGCTTGTCGCCGTACTTGTCGCCGTACTTGTCGTCCTGCTTGTCGTCCTTCTTGTCGCCGTACAGGTCGACGTGCTTGTCGTCGTGCTTGTCGTCCTTCTTGTCGCCGTACAGGTCGACGTGCTTGTCGCCGTACTTGTCGTCGTGGCGGTCACCGACGTGGTCGGCGTCCTTGTGGAAGCCGAAGAAGTGGCCGCTGCAGTGGGCGCCGGCCCAGAAGAGGTCGCTGGAAGACGTGTCGATCCCGCCGATGTACGGGCTGCAGACGGTGTCGTCACCGCCGTCGAAGTGACGGAGCCCGTCATGGGCGGTGGCGCTCGCGGCGCCTGCGGCGGTCAGGGCGACGCCCAGGACGGCAGCGGCCAGGGCAGATCGGATACGCATGATGTTCCTCTCGCGGAGGCTGGGGTGGTCACGCCCAGAGGTAACCGTTCGCCGCCCCGCGCACACGCGCTACCACCCGTACGGAGGCGGGAAGGGTCACGGGTCCGCGAGGTCAGCGCTCCAGGAAGACCCGTCCGCCGATCTCCACCCAGCCGTACGGCTGAGGAGCCGTCAGAATCTGGGAGCCCATGCCCTGGGTGATGTTGAGGGCCCGCCCGAGCCGGTCCGTGAGCAGCAGGGCCGCCGCGCCCGTCGCCTCGTCCTCCTCGATGCCGTCGCCACGGCCGGGGAACGCCCGCGCGCGGATCCGCCCGGCCGACTCGTCCTCCCAGGCCCAGGCGTAGATCCACTCGCCGGGCGGCGGCACGGGCAGGTCGTCGACCTCGGCGGCGGTGGCGTACTGGCGCAGGGTGCGCGGCGGGGCCCACTCCGCGCGCGCCTCGATCCAGCTGAACTCGCCGTCCAGGCGGGCGCCCACCACCCCGGCGGGCGTGACGAGTTCGGGCACGTCCAGCAGCCAGGCCGTGCCCACGCAGGGGTGTCCGGCGAAGGGCAGGCGCAGGGTGGGGGTGTAGATGTCGACGACTCCGCGCTCGGGGTCGTCGACGAACACGGTCTCGCTGAAGCCGAGCTTCGCCGCGAGTTCCTGCCGGTCACTCCGCTCGGGCACCCGGGAACCGTCACGCACGACACCCAGTTCGTTGCCGTATCCGCCGTTGGGCGCGCAGAAGACGCGGAGCACGTCGTAATCAGTCACGCGGGCATTGAAACATCGCGCGGGCGGCCGGGTCCTCCGAGCCCGGGGCGGACGATCGCTGGTGAGTCAGGTACCTACCTAAGCTTCTGCTTCGACCGTCCTGGACAAGTCCGCCGAGTCCGCCGAGCCCGCCCCTCGTGTCGAGCCCGAGCCCGCCGCGGCCGGCTCCCGTCGGAGGCGCGGAACCGCCTGGCTGCTGACCGCCGGGCTGGTGGTGTGCCTTCTCGTGCTCGTGCCGGTCGCCGCCGGGCTGGGCGCGTATCCGGATGCCCGTCGGGGACGTGCTGACCTCCGTGCAGCACCGGATCGTCCTCGCGGGCGCCGCGTTGGACCGGGTCGCGGAGTCGGTGCTGTGGAACGTGCGGGTCCCGCGGATCGTGCTCGCGCTGCTCGTCGGGGTCTCGCCGGGGTGCGCGGCGCGCTGATGCAGGGGGTGTTCGGCCATCCCCTGGCCGAGCCGGGCGTCATCGGGATCTCCTCGGGCGCGGCGGTCCGGGCGGTCACCGCGATCGCGGCGGTCACCGCGATCGCGTTCGGCGTGAACTTCCTCGGCACCTGGATGGTCGCTGAAGGGCGTGTTCGACTTCCAGCCCGATCCGACGGTCCTCCAGGTCACGGTGTGGCTGCTGTACGTGGTCCCGACGCTCGCGCCGTTCCTCGCCCCGGTAGGGTTCGCCTCCGGGAAGGGGAAGGTGAAGGCACCTGATGACCAGGGAACGCAGCCTGACGACCGGCCGTCCACGGCTTCGCAGGCGTGACCGGAACGCAATCACGGCGGCCTCGCTCGTCGCCGTCTCGCTGACGGCGAGCGGATGCGTGGTGGTCCACGGGGAGCGCGAGGTGCTGCCCGCGGCCACCCGTGCCGAAGCCGCCGAGGCCGTCGCGCAGTTCACGACCGCGTACAACAAGGCGGACGCGGCGTACGACAGTTCCCTGGACGCCGAGCACACGACGGGGGCGCTCGGCGCGATCGACGCGGCCCGGCTGAAGGCCGGGCGGGTCAACCACCCGGACGGCAACCCGCAGCACACGCCGCTGGTGCTGACGGACGTGAAGTACACGATCGTCAAGAAGGCGGGCTGGCCGCGCTGGTTCGTCGCCGACGCGCAGGCCAACAAGGGCGGTGACGCGCGCTGGCTGCTGGTGTTCACCCGCAACCGCCTGGCGGACCCCTGGCAGGCGGCCTACCTGACCCTGGTGGCGCCGGGCGCGGTGCCGCAGTTCACCAAGGACAAGGACGGCTGGGCCGAGGCCGTACCGGCCGACTCGGCAGAACTGACGTGCTCTCCCCGTGATTTGAGCAAGGACTACGCGACGTACCTGAAGGACGGCGAAGGCGCCTTCGCCGACGGCAGGTACACCAGCGAACTGCGCTCCACGCGGGCGAAGAACTCCAGCAAGCCGGGTCTGGCCACGCAGTACATCGACGAACCGCTCACCAGCGGCGACTTCGCGCCGCTGGCGCTGCGCACCGCGGACGGCGGGGCGCTGGTGTTCTTCACCACGCACCACTACGTGAAGCAGACGGCCGCGGCGGGCGCCGCCGTGCCCACGCCGAACGCCAGCGTGCGGGCGCTGACGACCGGTGAGATCAAGCAGTCGCTGACGATGGAGTTCGTCGCGAACGAGGTGGCCATCGCCCCGGCGAAGGGGTCGGGGGACGGCAAGGTGTCGTTGCTGAGCCGGTTGGAGGGCCTGACGGCGGCCAAGGGGGAGTAGAACTCCTCGGCATCCGCCTGTTCGTCGCCGTGTGGGGCCGCGGGCGGTCCGTGGGCGGTCGTGTCCCCGCCGCGGAGCCGTCTGCCGGTCGTCGTCCCGCGCCGCTTCCGGGCCGGCTCAGTGCCGCAGGGGCCAGGTGGCCGCCGCTTGGTCCGGTGTCTCGCCGGCGTGCCGGGCGCAGGCGTCCGTCAGGGACTCCAGGAGGCTCAGCGGGTCGGGCAGCGGGTGTTCCGGGCCGCGGAGCCAGTGGACCGCCCGGCCGTCGTCGCCGGGGAGGCGGGCGGGCGGGACGAGGACGTAGGAGCCGCGGCAGTGCCAGCGCAGCCCGGGGTGCTCGTCCATGGTCTCGGGGTGGCAGTCCAGCTCGCAGGGCCACCACTCGTCCTCGTCCTCGGGGGTACCGCGGGTGAGGGTGAAGAAGAACATCCGGCCGTCGTCGCTGACGGCGACCGGGCCGACCTCGACGCCGGAGCCGAGCAGCCGGTCCAGGGCTGCCTGGCCCGCCTCCTGCGGTACGTCCAGGACGTCGTGCACCATGCCGGTCGCGGTGATGAAGTTGGCCTGCGGCTGGTGCCGGGCCCAGCGCTCGATCTGGGCGCGGTCGGTGGTGGACTGCGTCTGCCAGGCGAAGGAGACGGGGTGCCGGGCGGGGGTGGGACAGCCGACCCGGTCGCAGGAGCAGCGGTAGCCGGGGGCCGGGTGCGCGGCGGGCGCGAGCGGCAGTCCCGCTCCGGCGGCGGCGAGCAGCAGGGCCTCACGGCCGCCGTCGCCGGCGGCCTCCTTCGGGCGGCGTCCCCGCAGCCACTGGGAGAGTTTGCCCTGCCGGCCGGTGCGGCCGCCGTTCTCCGCGCTCATTTATCCCCTCGCCTCGCCGTGGTGCGGACAGCATGCCTTATCGTCCCACCATCCCGCGCATCGGGGGTCCGGAGTACCCAATCGGGGCAGGTCGGACAAGGGTACGGATGGGTCGCTACGGGTTACCGGGGTGCCAGGCCGTTGAGGGCGTAGTCGACGAGCGTGTCGGTGTACTCGTACGAGAGGGGGCCCGTGCGCTGGAGCCAGCGCTGGGCCAGCGGTGAGACGAAGAGTTCCAGGGCGATGCGCGGGTCGACGTCGGCGCGGACGTGCCCGGCGTCCTGGGCGGAGCGCAGGCGGTCGACGTACAGCCGCAGGTTGGGTTCGAGGAGCTTGGCGACGAACTCGCGGCCCAGCTGCTCGTTGACCAGGCCCTCGGCGGTCAGGGCGCGGGACGGGGCGTCGTAGCGGGGGTCGAGGAGTTCGTCGACGGTGGCACGCAGGACGGCCTTGAGGTCGGCGGCGAGGTCACCGGTGTCGGGGATGGCGTACGGCACCTGCCCCGCTGCTTCGGCGGCCTGCTCGCCGAGGTCGAGGAACGCCTCCAGCAGGACGTCGGCCTTGGAGCCCCACCAGCGGTAGATGGTCTGCTTGCCGACGCCGGCCCGGGCGGCGATGCCCTCGACGGTGGTCTTCGGGTAGCCGACCTCGCCGACGAGGGCGAGGGCGGCTTCGTAGATGGCGCGTCGGGACCTCTCGCTGCGGCGGGTGGTGTCGGGGGCCGGCTTTCCGGGCTGGGTGACCATGCGACGACCGTACCAAGGCGGTGAGACGGGGCGTCTCGCTCCGGCCTCGGCGAGACGCCCGCGCGGGAGGCCTACGCGGCGGCCTCTCCCGGGTAGCGCACCCCGATCCCCTTCCGGATGGCGTCCAGCGTCCGCATGACCGCGAGCGTGCCGTCGAGCGGGACGAGCGGGGACTCGGTCTCGCCGGCCCGGATCGCCCGCATGACCTCGCGGGCCTCGTGCCGGAAGGTGGTGCGCGGCCCGTCGGCCGGGTCGGCGGCGAACTCCTCGGGGTCACGGCCGGCGCGGTGCAGGACGAGCAGGTCGGGGTGGAAGAAGCCGGACGGGATGTCGATGCGGCCGCGCGACCCGGTCACGGAGGCCGAGGTGCCCGTCCCGCCGACGACGGAGCAGTGCAGCGCGGCGAGCGCGCCCGACTCCCAGGACAGGGCCGCCGCGGTCTGCAGGTCGACGCCCTCGGGCGAGAGGACGGCCTGCGCGGAGACGCCGGTGGGCTCGCCGAGCAGCAGGTGGGCGAAGGAGACGGGGTAGACGCCGAGGTCGAGGAGGGCGCCGCCGCCCTGGGCGGGGTCGCGCAGCCGGTGCGAGGGCGGGAAGGGCCCTTCGAGCCCGAAGTCGGCCTGCACGGTGCGCACCTCCCCGATAGCGCCGTCGTCGATCAGCGACTTCAGGCGGCGGATCAGCGGGTTGCAGTACATCCACATGGCTTCCATGAGGAAGCGCCCGTTGTCCCGGGCCAGCGCGACGAGTTCCTCGGCCTCGCGGACGTTCAGCGTGAACGGCTTCTCGCACAGCACGTTCCGCCCGGCCTTCAGGCACAGGCCGGCGGCCGTCCGGTGGGCGGCGTGGGGGGTGGCGACGTAGACGACGTCGATGTCCTCGTCCCAGGCCAGCTGCTCCCAGTCGCCGTACGCCCGGGGGATCCCGAACCGCTCGGCGAAGGCCTGCGCGGAGGTCTCGGTGCGCGAGGCGACCGCCACGACCTCCGCGTCCGGCAGGTCGATCAGGTCCGCCGTGAAGGCGCCGGCGATGCCGCCGGTCGCCAGGATCCCCCACCGCACGCTGTCCGTCGTCATCCCGCCCACCCTCGTGCCGTCCCATCGGTCTGTTCGAGCTGAGAGCATAAGTGGCGAAGATGACGGAGAGGGAGGGGCCACATGCCCGAGGGTGGGGCGCCGATACCGGGCGTGTCGCACACAACCGAGACGAAGACGCACCAGCTGGGCCGGGCATCGCGCGCACAGCGCCGCACCGGCCTCCTCGTCATCCTCGTGCTGGGCGGACTGACCGCCACTCCCCCGCTGGCGATGGACATGTACCTCCCGGCGCTCCCCGAGGTCACGCGCTCCCTGCACGCGTCGGCCGCGACCGTCCAGCTGACGCTGACCGCCTGCCTGGCCGGCATGGCCCTGGGCCAGCTCGTGGTCGGCCCGATGAGCGACCGCTGGGGGCGCAGACGACCGCTGCTCGCCGGACTGGCCGTGTACGTCGTGGCGACCGCCCTGTGCGCGCTGGCTCCGACGGTCGAGCTGCTGGTGGCCTTCCGGCTGGCGCAGGGGCTCGCGGGCGCGGCCGGCATCGTGATCGCCCGGGCGGTGGCACGGGACCTGTACGACGGCGTGGCGATGGCCCGCTTCTTCTCCACCCTGATGCTGGTCTCGGGCGTGGCGCCGGTCGTGGCGCCGCTCATCGGCGGGCAGGTCCTGCGGGTGACGGACTGGCGGGGCGTCTTCGTGGTCCTCGTGGTCGTCGGCGTTCTGCTGACCGCGCTGGTGGCGGCGAGGCTCCCGGAGACCCTGCCCGCCCCCGAGCGCCACTCCGGGGGCGTGGGCGAGGCCCTGCGCTCCATGCGCGGCCTGCTCGCCGACCTGCCCTTCACCGGCTACCTCCTCACCGGCGGCTTCGCCTTCGCCGCGCTGTTCGCCTACATCTCGGCCTCGCCGTTCGTCGTCCAGGAGATCTACGGCGCGTCTCCGCAGACGTTCAGCCTGCTGTTCGGGGTGAACTCGGTGGGGCTGGTCGCGGTCGGTCAGCTCAACGGCAAGGTGCTGGTGGGCCGGGTCCGCCTGGACCGGGTCCTCGCCGTCGGCCTGACGATCGTGGTGCTGGCCTCGGCCTCCCTGCTCCTGATGGCGGCCGGCGTGTTCGGCGAGGTGGGGCTGGGGCCGGTGGCGGCCGCCCTGTTCGTGCTGATGTCGGCGATGGGCGTCACCCTGCCCAACGCGCAGACACTCGCCCTGATGCGCGTCCGGCACTCCGCCGGTTCCGCCTCCGCCCTGCTGGGCACGTCCTCCTTCCTCATCGGCGCGATCGCCTCGCCGCTCGTCGGGATCGCCGGCGAGGACACGGCCGTACCGATGGCCGTCGTCCAACTGGTGGCGGCACTGGTGGCGCTCGCCTGCTTCGTGGTTATGTGCCGTCCCTGGACGACGACGGGGGCGGAGGACGAGGGTGCCCCCGCCCGGGCGGCGTCGGGAGTGAGGGAGGAGAGCTGAGCGCACCGAGACTGCGCGTCGACACCCCGGAGCGTGCCGGGCTCGACCCCGAGGAGATGCGTCACCTCGTACGCGACGTCGTGGACTTCACCTGCGGCGACCGTCCCTGGGCGGCGGGCGCCGTCGTGGTGGCCGGGCGCGGCCCGGTGATCGCCGTGCAGGAGGCCGTGGGCTGGGCGGTGCGGTACTCGGCGTACGACCCGCGGGCCGACGCGGGCGTGGAGCTGCCGCCCGAGGCACGCGTCCCGATGACCGTCGGCACCCCCTTCGACCTGGCCTCGCTGACCAAGCTGTTCACGTCGGTCGCGGCCGTCCAGCAGATCGAGCGCGGCACCCTCGGCATCGACGCCCGCGTGGGCGCCTACCTGCCCGACTTCCGCGCGGCCGCCGCCCACGACATCACCGTCCGCCAGCTCCTCACGCACACGTCCGGCCTGCGCCCCGAGCTCCCCCTGTACGACTGCCGGGACGACGCCGAGCGCCTGGGCCTGCTGCGCGCCGAGGCCCCGATCCGCCCACCCGGCACGTACCTCTACTCCGACCTGAACATGCTGCTGCTCCAGCAGCTCCTGGAACGCCTCACCGGCCGCACCCTCGACGTCCTCGTGCACGACGGCATCACCCGCCCGCTGGGCATGACGTCCACCTGCTTCGGCCCGTGCCCCGGCGCCGCGGCCACCGAGGACCAGCGCAGGCCCTGGGCGAAGGCGGACCGGGGCATGCTGCGGGGCGTGGTCCACGACGAGAACGCCTGGGCGCTGGGCGGTGTGGCCGGTCACGCGGGCCTGTTCTCCACGGGCCGCGACCTGGCCGTGTTCTGCCGCACCCTGCTGGCGGGCGGCTCGTACGGGCCCGCCCGCATCCTCGGACCGGACTTCGCGGAGCTGCTGCTGACCCCGCCGGGGCTGGGCTTCGCGGTGGACCAGCCGTGGTTCATGGGCGAACTCGCCGGAGAGGGAGCCGCAGGCCACACCGGGTTCACCGGAACCTCGCTGGTCCTCGACCCGGCGACGGACACGTTCCTGGTCCTGCTGGCGAACACGGTCCACCCGGTCCGCAGACCACCGGACAACGCCCCCCGCGCACTGGCCGGCACACGGATGGCGACGGCGGTGCGCTGAGACCACCGGGCCGGACCGGGGGCCTGCCGGGGGCCTGCCGGGGGCCGAGGGCCTACCGCGCCTCGCGTCCCACCGCTCGGGGCCCGGCCGGGGCGGGGACCTCGTCGAGCAGCGGGTGGGACCTGAGAAAATTGTCGGGTGAACGTCTCCGTATCCGCCTCCGAGAATCTCCGTGGTGCCCTCACGGGGCTTCTCGACGGGCTTCCGCCGAAGCAGGCCGCGCAGGCCGTCGAGCGGCTCATCGCCAACTACCGGGGGGCGACCCCCACCGACGCCCCGATCCTGCGCGACCGCGCCGACGTGGCCGCGTACGCCGCCTACCGCATGCCGGCGACCTTCGAGGCGGTGAGCGCGGCCCTGGAGGCGTTCGCGGACGCCGTACCCGGGTGGACGCCCGGGAGTCATGTGGACGTCGGCGGCGGCACCGGCGCGGCGACCTGGGCGGTCGGCGCGACCTGGGCCGGGGAGCGTCCGGTGACGGTGCTCGACTGGTCCGAGCCGGCCCTCGCGCTCGGCAGGGAGATCGCCGCCGCCCACCCGGCCCTGCGCACCGCCCGCTGGCAGCGCGCCCGCATCGGCACGGCGCTCAGCCTCGACCCCACCGACCTCGTCACCGTCTCCTACGTCCTCAACGAGCTGCCCGCCGCCGACCGCGCCGCCCTCGTGGACGCCGCCGCGGCCGCCGCGCAGGCCGTGGTGATCGTCGAGCCCGGCACCCCGGACGGGTACGCCAGGATCATCGAGGCCCGCGACCGCCTGGTCGCCGCAGGTCTCCGGGTCGCCGCGCCCTGTCCGCACAGCGCCGCGTGCCCGATCGTGCCGGGCACGGACTGGTGCCACTTCTCGGCGCGGGTCAGCCGTTCCTCCCTGCACCGGCAGGTCAAGGGCGGCTCCCTGCCGTACGAGGACGAGAAGTTCGCCTACGTCGCCGCCGCCCGCTTCCCGGTCGCGCCGGCCCCCTCCCGGGTGGTGCGGCGCCCGCAGATCCGCAAGGGCCAGGTGCTCCTCGACCTCTGCGAGGCCGAGGAGCGGCTGGAGCGGACGACGGTGACCAAGCGCCACGGCGACCTGTACAAGGCGGCACGGGACGCGGACTGGGGCGACGCCTGGCCTCCGGTGGCGTAGGTCAGGCCGGTTCGAGGCCCTGCTCGCCGACCCGGGTGACGAAGGACGCGGCCGTGCTGACGGGTGCGCCCTGCCGGGTCACGTACGGCACGGTCTTGAAGTCGGCGCGCGCGAGGTCGCGGCCGAGGGAGACGGTGACGTAGCCGCGCCGCCCGTTGTAGAACTTCAGGTGCGGGTTGGCGGTCGTGTACGTGGTCCAGTTCGCGGGCTTGTCGGAGCCGTCGCGGCCGCTCGCGATCGACGTGGCGACGATCTCCGTCCCGAGGGTCTTCGAGGCCGGGTCGTCGAAGTCGTCCTTGATGTCGAAGGCGTACCCGACGTGCACGTCGCCGGTGAGGACCATCAGGTTGTCGACGCCGGCGGCCTTCGCGCCGTCCAGGACGCGGCGGCGGGAGGCGCGGTAGCCGTCCCAGGCGTCCATCGACAGCTTGGCGACCGGGTTCAGGTCCAACTTGCGCTGCGAGAAGGTGACCTGCTGCGGCACGACGTTCCACAGCGCCCGCGAGGCGCGCCAGCCGTCGAGGAGCCAGCGCTCCTGCGTGGCGCCGGTCATCGTGCGCGCCGGGTCGTCGATGTCGGGGCCGGGGAGCTGCGCGCCGTCGCCGTAGGCCTGGTTCGAGCGGTACTGGCGGGTGTCGAGGACGTCGAACTGGGCGAGGTCGCCCCAGTGGAGGCGGCGGTACAGCCGCATGTCGGAGCCGTCGGGCAGCTGGGGGCGGCGCAGCGGCTGGTTCTCCCAGTAGGCGCGGTAGGCGGAGGCGCGGCGTAGCAGGAACTCCTCCGGCGGGACGGTGTTCTCGGGGGTGTCGCCGGCGTAGTTGTTCTCGGTCTCGTGGTCGTCCCAGGTGACGACGAAGGGGTGCGCGGCGTGCGCGGCCATCAGGTCGGGGTCGGACTTGTAGAGGGCGTACCGCAGGCGGTAGTCCTCCAGGGTCACGGTCTCGCGGTCGAACACGGCGGGGAGCGTGCGGTCGGTGTAGTTGCGGTGGTTGCCGACCGAGTTGATGGCGTACTCGTAGAGGTAGTCGCCGAGGTGGAAGACGACGTCGACGTCGTCCTGGGCGAGGTGGCGGTACGGGGTGTAGTAGCCGTCGGCGTAGGCCTGGCAGGAGACCGCGGCGAGCGTGAGGCGGCCGGTGCCGTGGGCCCGGGCCGCGGGGGCGGTGCGGGTGCGGCCGGCCGGGCTGACCCAGCTGCCGACGCGGAAGCGGTAGTGGAGGACGCGGTCGGGGGCGAGGTGGGGCACCTCGACGTGGACGGTGTGGTGGAACTCGGGGTGGGCGGTGGCGGTGCCGCGTCTGACGATCCGTCGGAAGTTCTCGTCGTGGGCCAGTTCCCAGCGGACGGTGACGCGCTGCGCGGGCAGGCCGCCGTCGGGCTGGTAGGGGGCCGGGGCGAGGCGCGTCCACAGGAGCACCGAGCCGGGCAGCGGGTCGCCGGAGGCGACGCCGAGGGTGAAGGGGTCGTCGGTGATCCGGGCGGGGTCGAGTTCGGCGGCGGCCGCGGTGCCGGCGGTGGGCAGGTTGACCGCGAAGGCGAGCGCGGCGGCGGCGCCGGTGACGGTGAGGAAGCGACGGCGTCCCAAGTGGCGGGCCGCCTCGCGGAGTTGGGGGGCGTGCTGCGACGGGTGCGCTGCGGGTGTCATTCCGGTCCTCCCCTGACGATGGGTGCAGGAGGCATTGGAATGGCCGGGAACGACCCGGGAGCGACCGGTGATGGGCGCGTGCACAACAGTCCCGTGGCGGAAGAACGCGTTCCGCATGTCGGGCCCTGCCGTACGCTGCGGGCCCATGAACGCGAAGCGAACCGCCGGGAAGTCGAAGATCGCCGTGGTCACCGGTGCCGGTTCCGGCATCGGCCGCGCCGTGGCCGTGGAACTGCTGCGCACCGGCTGGTCGGTGGCCCTGGCCGGCCGCCGCACCCAGCCCCTGGAGGAGACGGCCGCGCTGGTGCCCGAGGCCGCGAGTCTCGCCGTGCGGACGGACGTCTCACGCCCCGAGGACGTCGCGGCCCTCTTCGCCGCCGTACGCGACCGGTTCGGGCGGCTCGACCTGCTGTTCAACAACGCGGGCACGTTCGGTCCGGGCGGGGTGCCCGTCGAGGACCTCTCCTACGACGCCTGGCGGCACGTGGTGGACACCAACCTCAACGGGGCGTTCCTGTGCGCGCAGGCGGCGTACCGGCAGATGAAGGAGCAGGACCCGCGGGGCGGCCGGATCATCAACAACGGCTCCGTCTCCGCCCACACGCCCCGCCCGCACTCCGCCGCCTACACGGCGACCAAGCACGCCCTGACGGGTCTCACCAAGTCCCTGTCCCTGGACGGCCGGGCGTACGGCATCGCGGTCGGGCAGATCGACGTCGGCAACGCGGCGACCGACATGACGGCCCGGATGCGGACGGGGGCCCTGCAGGCCAACGGGGAGATCGCGCCGGAACCGGTGATGGACGTCGCGGACGTGGCGCGCACGGTGCGGCACATGGCGGAACTGCCCCTGGAGGCGAATGTGCAGTTCGCGACGGTGCTGGCGACGGCGATGCCGTACGTGGGGCGTGGTTGAACGGGCAATCCTCACAAACGGATTGCGACCTTCCGCTCCATTGCCGCCGGTCGGAGACCTATGCTCGACGCGTCTCCACGAGACCTTCACAGTTGGAAGGCCGGGCTTCCGCCGGTCGCACGAACCACAGTGTGGGGGGAGTGCGGCAGCCGTTCCACGGTACCGGGTGGGGGTGGGCCTCGCGGGGGAACCGCGAGGTGCGCACCGGACCCTGGAACGGCTGCCGCGCCATGAGGGGTTCCAGGCCTCAGCGAATTCTCATCCCGAACCGCCGCATTCCCAGCCCCCGCACATCCTTCACCCATGCCGACTCAAAGGTTCGTCCCTAATTTGAGGCCGCGCCCACAGCGGGCGCCAAGAACCTTTCGAGGAACGGGATGTTGGCATCTATCTCAAGCGCGAGCTGGGCCGGCGCAAGAAGGCGGCCCTCGTCGTCGCACTGGGTCTGGCGCTCGGTAGGCGTTCAAGCTCATCCCGACCCTGACCGCACAGGACGAACGTCGAGACGGCCCTGGTGCCGCTCGGCGTGAAGCCGTGCGAGCGGCACGAGCGTGCGGCCGAGGCCCTGCGGACCGTGGGCCTGGGCGAGCGGCTGTCGCACGTCCCGTCCGAGATGTCCGGCGGCCAGCAGCAGCGCGTCGCCATCGCCCGCGCCCTGGTGAAGAACCAAAGGTGCTCCTCGCCGACGAGCCCACCGGCAATCTCGACGAGGGCACCCGCGACGACATCATGGCCCTTCTGGAGGGCCTGTGGCGCGAGCACGGGCTGACCTTCGTCATGGTCACCCACGACTCGTCGATCGCCCGCCGCGCCCCGCGCCTGGCCACCATCAGGTCGGGGCGGCTGACGCTGACCGAGCAGGCCGTACGCGCCGGGTGAGATCGCCCGGAGGGCCGCTCACCGCCCGAGGATCCGGTCGGCCTCGGCCACCTGCCCGGCAGTGAGCGGCCCTTTCCCGATCGCGCCCGCGTTCTCCTCGGCCTGGGCGACCGAGCGGAACCCGGGGATCGGCACGGTCCGCGGGCTGCGCGCCCACAACCAGGCGAGGGCACCCTGCGCGATGGTGCGGCCGCCGCTGGTGAGGACGTCCCTGAGGGCGTCGACCCGGCCCAGCCAGTCCGGGTCCGCGCCCGACCCGTCCGCGAACCCCTTCAGCCAGACCGGCGGACGGCTGCGGATGTCCCCCGCCTCCAGGGCCTGCCCGTCACGGCGCCTCCCGCCGAGCAGCCCCATGGCCAGCGGGCTGCGGTTGACGCTCGCCAGGTCCAGCTCCTCGCACAGGGCGAGCATCTCGGGCGCGTCCTGCAGCACGTTGACCGCGTGCTGGACCGCCGCGCAGTGCTCCCCCTCGGCGAACACGGCGGCGCGGGCCGGGTCGTCGGTGCTCCAGGCGTAGGCGCGGACGAGCCCCTCCGACACGAACTCCTCGCACAGGTCGCGCAGTTCGGCCGCCTGCGCGGGGTGGGCGTCGGAGAGGTGCAGCTGGTACAGGTCGACGTGATCGGTGCCGAGCCGGGCGAGCGAGGCGGTCAGAGCGGCACGCGCGTACTCGACGGAGGCGTCCTGCCCGTACAGCGTCCTGGTGCCCTCGTCGAAGAGGTTGCCCCACTTGGTGGCGACGACGACCTCGTCCCGCCGCCTGCCGAGGGCCCGCCCGAGGATCCGCTCGCTGTGCCCGGTGCCGTAGACGTCGGCGGTGTCGAAGAAGGTGACACCGAGGTCGAGGGCGCGCCGGATCGCCCGTACGGACTCGTCGTCGTCGACCTTGCCCCACCCCAGCGGCTGCCCGCCCGCGTCCTGCCACTCCCCGCCGACGGCCCAGCACCCGAAGCCCAGTGCGCTGACCTGTATGCCGCTACGTCCCAGTGTCCGGTTGGTCTCCATGCCCACGGACGGTAGGAGTTCGAGCGCACCCGAAGGCAAGGGCCGTACCGCTTTCGACGTCCACGCCGTGCTGTCTACGCCTGCCCTGTCTCGAAACGGGAGATCCGCCCGTCGTCCTCGACCACGAAACGCCACCGGGTGCGCATCTCGCCCCAGGTGTCGTTGCTGTAGCGGGCGATGAGGGCACGGCCTCCGCTCGACTCGTTGTCGACCTCCATGTGACCGTGGGAGGAGAAGATCTCCCGGTCGATCCACTCGGCGAGGTCACGGTCCGAGCCGTCGTCCGCCATGGTCGCGTCCGGCGTGAGGAGGCTCAGGAAGGCCTCCCGGTCATGGGCGTTGACGGCGGAGACGAAGGCCCGGACGGCCGGGTCGGTGAGTTTTCCGGTCTGGATCGTCATACGCGCCAGCGTCACACCGCACCCGGGACCCCGCCACCCGAACGGCGCCCGGGCGGGCGGGCAGGCGCGGGGGATGCGACGGTGGAAAGGCGGAGGGGGTCGTTCCCGTCGTCTGGAGTGCACCGTGACTAGTTACGACCGACGTGATCTGGGGCTGCTGCTGCTTCGGCTGGGCACCGGAGGAGTCCTGGTGGCCCACGGCACGCAGAAGCTGTTCGGCTGGTTCGGCGGGCACGGTCTGGAGGGGACCGGCCGCTTCATGGAGTCCGTCGGCTACCGGCCCGGCAAGGCCAGCGCGGCTGCGTCGGGCCTGGCGGAGACCGGCGGCGGCACCCTTCTGGCGCTGGGCCTGGCCACCCCGGCGGCGGGCGCGGTGGCGGCCGGCGCGATGGCGGGGGCGTCCGCGGTGCACGTACCCAACGGCTTCTTCGCGGAGAGCGGCGGCTACGAGCACGCGGCCTCCCTCGGCCTGACCGGCGCGGCCCTCGCCATCGCCGGTCCGGGCCGCCTCTCCCTCGACCACGCCCTCGGCCACACGGTCAACCGGGGCTGGATGGTCCCGACGGCCCTGGGTGTCGCGGCGGCGGCCACCACGGTGATCGTGGGCCTGAGGAACCAGCGGCTGCGGCGACGGGAGGAGGAGCCGCTGTTCGAGGACTAGAAGCGTGGGGCAGGCTTGCGCCCATGAGCGACAGCGACACCACCGACCTCAAGGACACCGGTCTCGGAGAAACGGACCTCACGGATACCGACCTCAAGGACGCCGACTCCCGGGAAACGGACCTCGGGGACGCAGGCTTCGGAGACGCCGGCCTCGGGGACACCGGCCTCTGGGAGACCGTCGACGCCCTGTGGGCCTGGCTGGACGCCGATCAGCCGGTCGGCGGGCGCGAGGGGCTGCTGCTGCGCATCCTGAAGTTGTCGGAGGAGGTCGGAGAGACCGCCCAGGCGGTGATCGGCGCGACCGGCCAGAACCCCCGCAAGGGCACCAGCCACACCTGGGAGGACGTCGGGTCGGAGCTGTGCGACGTGGTCATCACGGCGCTGGTGGCGCTGCGTACCCTGACCCCGCAGGCGCGGCAGGTGTTCGCCGGACACCTGGCCCGCGTGGCGGAGCGGTCGCTGGGCACGACCGCCCCGTGAACCCCGGCCACGAACACAGGGCCATGAACGGCGTCACCGGTCCCGCGCGGAACGTGCCCTGAGAGTGAAGGACTGCTGTGGCAGTGGAGCACGACCTGCGGTCTAACTCCGTCTTCGCTCCGCCCGAGGACGACCCGTCCGCATGGCAGGCGAGCGTGGAGACGTTCCGGGATGCGCTGGAGCGGGCTTTCCCCGACGCGTTCCTGGAGACGAGCACCTCCTCTCCGCGCGATGTGCCGTCCTGGACTTCGCGATCGAGGTGGCACCGGACGTCTTCGTCTCGGGAACGGCCGCCATGCCCGCCCCGGACTACGCCCATGTCAGCGTCATCGACGTCACCGCACACGCGGCGGCCCTGTTCGCCCGGTGGCTCCGTGACTCGTACGTCCCGTCACCGGCCGGCGTGCGCTTCCTCGCCCTCGTCCTGGACCCGGCCGCCGCTCCCGCGGAGGCCGCCCAGGCCGTGGCCCGCTGAGCAGCTTCGTCATGGAGAACGGCGACGAGACGCCCTGGCCCCTCCCGGCGACAGGCGACGCCACGGAGATCGAGGCCGTACTGCGGAGCCACTTGGCCGCCGCCGAGTGACCGCCGTGGGACCGCTCGACCAAGAGTTGTGCGAGCGAACGCGAGGGCTGTCGAGGAGCAGCGGCAGACGAGTCGGGCTATACGCCGGGTTCTGTTCCGGGGGGTCCTCTCGGGCCCCTCGGCGACGGCCATCCATCTAGGACCGGCGTTGCCGCCGGCCTCGTGCGGTCTACCCGCGGACTCGGGCGGGCAGCCCTCGATCGTCCGCGCAGAAACACCGGGGTGTTTCCTTTTGACCTTGCTCCGGGTGGGGTTTACCTAGCTGCCCAGGTCACCCTGGGCACTGGTGGTCTCTTACACCACCGTTTCACCCTTACCGAGGACCGAGGTCCCCGGCGGTCTGTTTTCTGTGGCACTGTCCCGCGGGTCACCCCGGGTGGCCGTTAGCCACCACCCTGCCCTGTGGAGCCCGGACGTTCCTCGGGAAGCCCCCTAGGGGGACTCCACGCGGCCGTCCGCCCGGCTCGTCTGCCGTGTCGACCATGGTACCGGGCGGGCGGCGCGCTTCGGTCCCTCGGCCGTCGCGAGCACCGAGCCCGCCAGGATGAGGGCGAAGGCGGCCAGGGCTCCGGCCGTCAGGGGCTCGTCCAGGAACAGGGCGCCCGCGGCCACCGCGACGGCCGGGTTGACGTACGTGATGACCGTGGAGCGGGTGGGGCCGATCTCCTTGATCAGTTCCAGGAAGGCGACGAATGCCACGGCCGTGCAGACCACGCCCAGGGCGGCCAGCGCCGCCAGGACCTCGGGGGCCGGCGTCGTGGCGGGCCAGGACGCCGCCGCCGCGGGCGCGTAGACCAGCGCCGACAGGGTCAGGCAGGGCGCGATGAGCTGCAGGGTGGGGACGTCCTTGAGGCGGCGGGCCGCGATCAGGGGCGCGGTCGCGTAGCCCACCACCGTCAGCAGGACCTCGCCGAGCGACTTCACGTCTCCCCCGGTCAGGTGCGGGACCGTGAGAACTCCTACACCGCCGAGGCCCAGCGCGAGGCCCGCGATCCGTCGTGTCCCCAGCACCTCCGTGTCGCCGAGGAACCGGGCCGCGAGGACGCCGACGATCGGGACCCCCGCGATCAGGAGGCCGGCGGTGGAGCTCGACAGATGCCGCTCGGCGTCCGTGAGCGTGAACCACGGCCCGATGATCTCTATGCACGCGAAGGCCAGCATGGGCGCCCAGTGCGCCCGGACGGTCCGCAGCAGGCCTCCCTGCCGGATCGCGAAGGGCAGCAGGAGGAGTGCGCCGAGCGCACAGCGCGTGAACACCACCATCGACGGGGAGAGGTCCTCCACCGCCACCTTGATCAACAGGTAGGGGATGCCCCAGACCACTCCCATCAGGGAGAACAGGAACCAGCCGCGTGCAGTCATGCGGCGAGTGTCGGGCCTCTCACCACCGGCCGTCTTGAACGCTGTTGCGGTACGCCGCCGGCGTCACGCCCAGCACCCGGCGGAACCAGCGGGTGAGGTGCGCCTGGTCCGCGAAGCCGACGAGCGGGGCGACCTCCGCGGGGCGCAGCCCGGCGTCCAGCAGGCCGCGCGCCCGGTGCACGCGGTACTGCGCCAGCCAGGCGTACGGCGGCACCCCCGTCGCCGTACGGAAGGCCCGCAGGAGCTGGTAGCGGGACAGGCCGAGGTCGGCGGCCAGGTCGGCCAGGGACGGAGGCGCCAGCAGTTCGTCGGCCAGACGGTCGCGGACCGTGCGGGCCACCCGGTCCGCGCCGGGCACGGAGTCGGGGGCGGACCGGGCCGTGGAGTGGCGGCGGGCCAGGGCCGTGAGCAGCCAGGGCAGACGGGACTCCGCCTCCAGGGGGTCGGGGCACGCGCTGAGGCCGGTGTGGGCGGCGCGGAAGGCGGCGGCGAGTTCCGGGTCGTCGATCAGCGGTTCGCGGAAGTGCGGTACGCCACCGAGGGTGCCCTCGGTGAGCAGGGCCGGGCCGGCGTACAGGGCGCGGTAGGCGTAGCCGTCGGTGGTGTTGCCGGGGCCGCCGGTGTGCATCTCGCCGGGGGCGAGGACGACGATGGAGCCGGGGCCGGTGTGGATGCGCCCGCCCCGGTAGTCGATGATCTCCGACCCGGCGACACAGACGCCGACCGTGAACTCGTCATGGGCGTGCGGGGCGTAGACGTGCTTGTCGAAGCGGGCGGTGAGCAGGTCGACGGGCGGACCGCACCGGCCCAGCCGCGCCCTGGTCCACCGGGCCTGTTCCCGTGCGCTCACCCCGCGCCTCCTCACGCTCGGGGAGTGCAACGCCCCGAGGCCCTGCTTCATGCCCGGGTTCGAGCCCTGGGCTCAGAGGAGGTCGCCGGTCTCCAGGTCGAAGGCGAAGGGCTCCGGGAGGGCGAGCGGTTTACCGAAGGGGAGGGTGCGGTGCTCGCGGTAGTCGTCGTGCTGCGGGTCGCTGAACACCGTGATCTGGGCTGTCTCGCGGTCCACGAGCAGGTAAAGGGGGATACCTCCGCGGGCGTAGCAGCGGCGTTTGGTCTCGCGGTCTGCCTCGGGCTTGGTGGAGGTCACCTCCAGGACCATCTCTACGCCGTCGCAGGGCATCCAGGAGTCGGCGCCCCGGTAGAGCCGCAACTCCGAAGGGGCGAACGTGCCGTCCGGGATCACGTGGTTCTTGGGGCAGGCGCCTCCGCTCCGCAGTTTCAGTCCCTTGTTGCCGGAGAAGTCCATGTCGGTCCGGGACCGCCTGATCACCTGCTTCATGATCCGATTGATGTAGTCCTCGTGATCCCCGTCCGGCGGCGGTGTCACTAGGATCTCCCCCTCGACAAGCTCCGCCCGGAAACCCTCCGGGGTGTCCAGGGCGAGAAAGCCCTCCAGCAGGACGTCTTCCTGCGTGAGCGGCTCATGGGCCATGGCAGTCATGTCACGCCCCTCCTTCGGTCGCTCGCCAGACTCGGACATCGCTGGTCACCTGTCCGTGAGATCGGGAACCGTTCCCTCGATCGTGGCACACGATCACCGGCCCCGTCAGAACACCGCTCGCTTGACCCTGCCGCGACGTCAACGTCTGTACTGGTCCCATGCGGATCGGAGAACTCGCCGAGGCCGTCGGCGTCACCACGCGGGCCGTCCGGCACTACCACCACCTGGGGCTGCTGCCCGAGCCGGAGCGGCGGGCCAACGGGTATCGGGACTACACGCTGCGGCACGCGGTCGTGCTCGCCCGGATCCGGCGGCTGACGGAGCTGGGGCTGGGGCTGGCCGAGGTGCGGGACGTGCTCGCGGACGATGCCGGGAAGGACCTCGTCGAGGTGCTGACCGAGCTGGACGAGGACCTGGCCCGGCAGGAGTCGGCGATCCGGGAGCGCCGGGCGCGGCTGCGGGCGCTGCTGGACGCGGAGGCGCTGCCCGCCGAGGGTCCGGTCTCGCCGGAGCTGGCCGCGCTGTTCGCGCGGACGGCTCCCCTGTCCGACTCGCCCATGGCCGCCAAGGACCGCGAGGTGCTCGCTCTCATCGAGACGGCCGCACCTCCCGCGGAACGGGAACGGCTGATGGCGGTGGTGGGCGCGGTGCTGGAGTCGCCGGAGGCCGTGGCCCGGGCCAACGAGGCGTACGCGCTGCTCGACGCGCTCGTCGGCGTCGATCCCGGCGACCCCCGGGTGGAGGCGGCCGCCCGCCGGCTCGCCGAGTGCACCCCTCGGGAGCTGCTGCCGGAAGGGGCCGCCATCGACCACGACAGCAGTTTCCTGCGTGCGCTCTACGCCGACTTCGCCCCGGCACAGGCGGAGGCGATCCGCCGGGCGCTGCGGATCCTGACCGATGCGCGGACCGACGGGACGACCGACGGGACGACCGATGAGGAGGGTGCACGGTGAGGCTGGGGTACCTGCTGGTCCGGCACGAGGTCCGGCTGCTGGTGAGCCTGCTGCTGTGGGTGGCCCGGCGGCGGCACGGGGTGGGTGACGGGCGGGCGTTCGGGTACGCGCGGGGGCAGGGCGCCGTGATGGCGGGGTTCGCCTTCGTATGCGTGATCGAGACGTTCACCCTGTCCGTGCTGCTGCGCGACTGGCCGACCGTCCACGCGGTGGTGCTGTTCCTGGACGTCTACACGGTGGTCGTCGTGATCGGCCTGTACGCGGCCTGGCAGGTCCGCCCGCACGTCCTGCACGACGGCAGCCTGCGCGTCCGTCGTGCCGTCCACGTCGATCTGCGGATCCCGCTGGAGCGGATCGCGGCCGTACGGCAGGAGCTGCGCACCACGCACGAGCGCGTCGACGGCGAGCTGAACCTCCCCGTGGGCTCACAGACCTCGGTCACGCTGGAGCTGACCGAACCGGTCGCCCATGTCACCTTCCTCGGCCGTCGCCGGGAGGTGGGCGTGGTGCGCCTGCACGCGGACGACGCCCGGGGCCTCCTCCAGGCCCTCGCACCGGCTCTCGCCCGGGCGCGGGACGGGTCCACCGCGCGATGAGGGCGGGCTGCGGCAACCCCGTACGCTGGCGCGGAGCCCTACCGAAGGAGAAACGCTCGTGCTCGTCCTGCTGCCCCCGTCCGAAGGCAAGGCCGCGTCCGGCCGTGGCGCCCCGCTGAAGCCGGAGTCGCTGTCCCTGCCGGGGCTCGCCGCCGCCCGTGAGGCCGTCCTCGCCGAGCTGGTCGAGCTCTGCGCGAGCGACGAGGAGAAGGCGCGCGAGGTGCTGGGGCTGAGCGAGGGGCTGCGCGGCGAGGTCGCGAAGAACGCGGAACTGCGCACGGCGGGCGCGCGGCCGGCCGGGGAGATCTACACGGGCGTGCTGTACGACGCCCTCGGCCTGGCCTCGCTGGACGCGGCCGCGAAGAAGCGCGCCGCGCGGTCGTTGCTGGTCTTCTCCGGTCTGTGGGGTGCCGTCCGGGTCACGGACCGCATCCCGTCGTACCGCTGCTCGATGGGGGTGAAGCTGCCGGGGCTCGGCGCGCTGGGCGCGCACTGGCGGGCGCCGATGGCGGACCTGCTGCCCGAGGCGGCCGGGGACGGGCTGGTGCTGGACCTGCGGTCGGCGGCGTACGCGGCCGCGTGGAAGCCGAAGGGGGAGGTCGCCGGGCGGACGGCGAGCGTGCGGGTGCTGCACGCGCCGACCCGGAAGGTGGTCAGCCACTTCAACAAGGCGACGAAGGGGCGGATCGTCCGCGCTCTGCTGACGGCGGGCATCGACCCGAAGGACCCCGCCGAGCTGGTGGTCGCGCTGCGGGACCTGGGCTACGTGGTGGAGGCGAAGGAGCCGGCGCGGGCGGGGTCGCCGTGGACGCTGGACGTCCTGGTGGAGGAGATCCACTAGCGGAGGGGCGCCGGAGCGACCGGAGGGCGCCGAGCCATTGCAGCATACGCAATGGCCTTTGCGCGTGGTGCACGTCGCGGGCAGGATGAGGCGCATGACCTCACCCCTGTCCTTCTCTTCGGCTGCCTCCGTGCTGGATCTCGCGCCCGTCGTACCCGTGGTGGTCCTGCGGGACGCGGCCGATGCCGTACCGCTGGCCCGGGCCCTGGTCGCGGGCGGGCTGCCGGCGATCGAGGTGACGCTGCGCACGCCCGCCGCGCTCGACGCGATCCGGGAGATCGCCGACGCGGTCCCGGAGGCGGTGGTCGGGGCCGGGACGGTGATCACACCGGAGCAGGTGACGCGGTGCACGGAGGCCGGCGCACGGTTCCTGGTGAGCCCCGGCTGGACGGAGGCGCTGCTGGCGGCGATGCGGGCGTCCGGGACGCCCTTCCTGCCCGGTGTGTCGACCACCTCGGAGGTGGTGGCGCTGCTGGAGCGCGGGGTGCGGGAGATGAAGTTCTTCCCGGCGCAGGCGGCCGGGGGAACCGCGTATCTCGGGTCCCTGGCCGGACCGCTCCCGCAGGCCCGGTTCTGCCCCACGGGCGGTATCGGCCCGGACAACGCGGCCGATTACCTCGCGTTGCCCAACGTCGGCTGCGTGGGCGGGAGTTGGATGGTTCCCGGAGACGCGGTGGCGGCCCGGGACTGGGAGCGGATCGAGGAGCTGGCGCGCGCTGCCTCGCGGCTCAGGGACGCAGGTGGGACGTGTCGTTGAGGAGGCGGAGGCTGGCGTTGCCGTCCGCGTAGTACGCCACGACCGACAGGGAGGCCGCCGACAGCTCCATCCGGAACAGGGACTCGGGCGGCGCGCCCAGGGCGAGCCGTACGAGGGTCTTGATCGGGGTGACGTGGGTGACCAGCAGCACGGTGCGGCCCGCGTAGGCCGCGGTCAGCTTGTCGCGGGTGGCGGCGATGCGGGTGGCGGTCGCCGCGAAGCTCTCGCCGCCGCCCGTGGGCTCCGCCTCCGGGTCGGCGAGCCAGGCGTTCAGGTCGTCGGGGTAGCGTTCGCGGACCTCCCCGAAGGTCAGCCCCTCCCAGGCGCCGAAGTCCGTCTCGCGCAGCCCGTCGTCCACGGTGACCTCGAGGCCCAGACGGGCCGCGACGGCGTCGGCGGTCTCCCGTGTCCGGGCGAGCGGGGAGGCCACGATGTGCTGGACGGTGCCGCGCCGTGCGAGGGCGGTGGCCACCCGGTCGGCCTGCTCTCGGCCGATGGCGGAGAGGGAGGGGTCGCTGCCGCCGCTGCCCGAGAAACGCTTCTCGGGCGTGAGGGGGGTCTCGCCGTGACGGAGCAGGACGAAGGTGGCGGGGGCGCCCAGGTCGGGGGCGGACCAGCCGGCGGACGGCTGCGCGGTCGCCGCTCGGGCGGTCGACGGTTGCGGCGCGGCCGACGGTTGCGGCGCGGTCGACGGTTGCGGCGCGGCCGACGGGGTGGCGACGGTGCGGGCGGCCCGGAGGTCGGCGTCGGCCTTGGCACCGGGGACGGCGGCGGCCGGGGTGGCCGCGGTCGCCGTGGCGTCGGACGGGCGGGAGCGGGCCAGCGCCTCGCGCGCCCTCGCGGCGCCGGCGGCCGCGTCTCCGGGCGGGCCGGACGGCTCGGGAACCGCCGGAGCGGAGGCGGACGCCTCCAGGGCGGCCCGGGAGGCCCCGGCGTCCCACTGCTCGCCCCGCCGGCCCGCGTCCATCGCCTCGTTGGCGAGCCGGTCGGCGTGCTTGTTGCGCTCGCGCGGGATCCACTCGTAGGTGACCTGGCCGTGCGGGAAGACGCGGGCGGCCTCGGCGGCCAGCGGCTTCATGTCCGGGTGCTTGATCTTCCAGCGGCCCGACATCTGCTCGACGACGAGCTTGGAGTCCATCCGGACGCGCACCGCCGCCGACGGGTCGAGTTCCCGGGCGGCGCGCAGCCCGGCCAGCAGGCCGCGGTACTCGGCGACATTGTTCGTGGCCACGCCGATGTACTCGGCGCGCTCCACGAGGGTCTCCCCCGTCGCCGCGTCGATCACCACGCTGCCGTAGCCCGCGGGCCCCGGGTTGCCCCGCGACCCGCCGTCGGCCTCGACGATGAACTCCCGCACGCCGTCCGCCCCTTACAGCCCCGACTCGGAGGTCCGCACCAGGATGCGGCGGCAGTTCTCGCACCGCACGACGGTGTCGGGAGCGGCCGAGCGGATCTCGTTCAGCTCGGTGATGGCGAGCTCCTGACGGCAGCCCTGGCAGGTGCGGGCGTACAGCTTCGCCGCGCCGATGCCGCCCTGCTGCTCGCGCAGCTTGTCGTAGAGCTTGAGCAGGTCGGCGGGGACGGCCCCGGCGACGACCTCGCGCTCCTTGGTCACCGTGGCGGCCTCGCCGTCGATCTCCTCGAAGGCGGCGTCCCGGCGCCCGGTCGCGTCGTCGATCTTCGCCTGGACGGAGCCGACCCGCTCGGTCAGCTCGGCGACCCGCTCCTGGGCGGCCTCACGGCGCTCCATGACCTCCAGCACCACGTCCTCGAGGTCCCCCTGGCGCTTGGCGAGGGAGACGATCTCCTTCTGCAGGTTCTCCAGGTCCTTCGGGGAGGTGACGGCGCCGGAGTCGAGCCGCTGCTGGTCGCGGGCGGCGCGCTGGCGCACCTGGTCCACGTCCTGCTCGGCCTTGGTCTGCTCGCGGGCGCAGTCGCTCTCCTCGGTCTGCGCGGCCACCAGGAGGTCCCGCAGCTGCGTGAGGTCCTTGGTCAGCGACTCGATCTCGGCGTGCTCGGGCAGCGACCTCCGCCGGTGGGCGAGCTGCTGCAGGCGGACGTCGAGGGCCTGGACGTCGAGGAGTCGGATCTGGTCGGCGGGCGCGGCGTTCAGTTGGGGGCTCCAGGTGAAGGGGTGGAAGGGGAGTGACCGGTCCAGGGGTCGGTGACCGTCTTGGAGACGTGGACCCTGAGGCCCCAGCCGTACCGGTCGGAGATCTCGTCGAGCTGGGCTGCGGCCAGCTCGCACCAGGGCCACTCGGTGGCCCAGTGCGCCGCGTCGAGCAACGCGAGAGGACTGTGGGCGCGGGCCTCGGACGCCGGGTGGTGGCGCAGGTCCGCGGTGAGGAACGCGTCCACGCCGGCGGCGCGGACGTGGTCGAAGAGGCTGTCGCCGGATCCGCCGCTCACGGCGACGGTCCGCACGACCGCGTCCGGGTCGCCGGCCACCCGGATGCCCTGCGCGGTGGCCGGCAGCCGCTCGGCGGCACGGGCGGCGAACTCGCGGACGGTGAGCGGGTGGTCCAGCTCGCAGATCCGGCCGAGGCCGCGACGCCCGTCGGGGTCGGAGGAGTCGGGGACCAGGGGCCCCACGACCCTCAGATCGAGCGCCCCGGCGAGCGCGTCGCTGACGCCGGGGTCGGCGGTGTCGGCGTTGGTGTGGGCGACATGCAGGGCGATGTCGTTCTTGATCAGGCGGTGCACGACCCGCCCCTTGAAGGTGGAGGCCGCGACGGTCGTCGTCCCGCGCAGATACAGCGGGTGGTGGGTGACCAGCAGGTCGGCGCCCAGCTTCACCGCCTCGTCGACGATCTCCTCGACCGGGTCGACGGCGAAGAGCACCCGCCCGACCTCCTGGTCGGGAACGCCCACCACCGTGCCGACCGCGTCCCAGGACTCGGCCCGCTCGGCGGGCCACAGCTTCTCCAGCGCGGCGATGACTTCAGACAGACGGGGCACGGGGAAAGGCTACCTGCCCGGCTTGCGGGGCTGCATCGCCGTGGGGCTCTGGCCGAGGGCTGGGCGGGGGTGTTCGCCCACCCACCCGCCCGACTCGGTTGGTTGAGAGATCAGGCCCTTGGGGCTTCGCCCCAAACCCCAGCGGGGGCTCCGTCCCCTGCAGCCCAGCGGGGCTCCGCCCCCTGCACCCCTGCGGGCTCCGCCCCTGCACCCCTGCGGGCTCCGCCCCTGCACCCCGGCCGGGCCGGCCTCCTGTATCGCGACGAGGCCGGCCTCCTGCCCTCCGGGGCCGTCCTGCACCCGGGGGGACGCCCCAAAAGGTGCGCTTCCAGCCGACCCCTTCGGGGCGGAGCCCAGGGCAGGCACCCTGCCGCCGACCGAGTCGGGGGGAGGTCGGCCGACCTCTTGGGGGCGCAGCCCGGGGCGGGCGTCTCCGAGTCGGCCGAGTCGGGCGGGCCAACCCTTCAGCGCGGGCCCGGAGCGGGAACCCTTCCGTCGACCGAAGAGGGCGGGCGGGCCGACCTCCTCAGGGTGGAGCCCGGGACGGGCGCCTCCCGGCCGGGACGGGCCGGCGGGTCACCCCCTTCGGCGCGCGGGCCAACGCGGGCACCTCCCCGCCAACCGAGTCAGGCGGACCGGCCGACCTCTCCAGAGCGGAGCCCGGGACGGGCGCCTCCCGGCCGGGACGGGCCGGCGGGTCACCCCCTTCGGCGCGCGGGCCAACGCGGGCACCTCCCCGCCAACCGAGTCAGGCGGACCGGCCGACCTCTCCAGAGCGGAGCCCGGGACGGGCGCCTCCCGGCCGGGACGGGCCGGCGGGTCACCCCCTTCGGCGCGGGGGCCAACGCGGGTGCCTGCCCGCCGCCCGAGTCGGGCGGAGCGTGTGGGCCGACCCCCGGAGCCAAACCCAGACGCCCACCCCCTCGCCGACCGAGTCAGGCGGGTGGGCCGACCCCAGAGCGGAGCCGGGGCAAGCGCCTCCCGACCGGGTCGCGGGAGCGGGCCACCAGCTTCGGTGCGGGGCCAACGCGGGTGCCTGCCCGCCACCCGAGTCCGGTGGGGCGTGTGGGCCGACCCTCCGGAGCCAAGCCTGCCCAGACGCCCACCTCCTTGCCGACCGAGGGCGGGCGGGTGGGTGGGCCGACCCCCGGGACAGAGCCCAAGGCGCCCACCTCCTCGCCGACCGAGTCGGGCGGGCGGCTGGGCCGGCCCCCGGGCGGAGCCCGAAGCGGCCGCCTCCCCGTCGGCCGGGTCGGGCGGGTGGGTGGGCAAGGAGCACGAACGCCTCGTTCCTCGATGGCGAATCGGTTCTGCACCACTCGTAAGAGCGAAACCCGCACCGCCCGAAACGCCGCCCGTGCGTACGAAAACTAGCTTCGTCGCCGGAGGTGACCGCGCCATGACGGCCTGTGCAATCGAATCCACCGCGGAGGACGAGGACGACGACCGTGCGCCGCACGCGGACTGCGTGATCACGGCGGACGGCGCCTACGCCGCCCGCCTCGCGCGGGACGGAGAGTCCTGGTTCCCCGAGCGCTGGACGCTGGACGGCCCCGAGCCGTACGCCGTACCGCTGCCCGTCCACCAGCCCGAGGAGCCCGGCACGGAAGTGCACCCGATGGCCGACGGCCGGGTCCTCGTCCACCGGCTGGTGCAGAAACGGCACGCCTTCTCGCTGCTGTACCCGACCGGGCCCGGCACGGGCGAGCTGCCCCTGGGCGCGGTCGAGTGCCCGGACGGGGGCACCCGGCTGCGGCTGCTGCCGCCGGCGCCGTGCGGCGAGCGGGCGTACGCCCTGGCCGTGGGCCCGCGTTCGACGACCCTGTGGCTGGTGGCGGGCGGCGCCTTCGGCCCGGAGCACGTCGCCGAGATCCCCGGCCGCTGCTCGGGCGGGGTGTGGCTGGACCGGACGGGACGCATGCTGGCGCTGGACCGGGAGGCCGGCGGCCGCACGAAGGCGGTCGTGGTGGACCTGGAGCGGGGCGGCGAGGTGTCCCCACTGCTGCAGATCGCCGCCGACAGCGACGACCGCCTGCTGCTCGCGGACCCCGACAGCGGCCTGCTCCTCATCCGCTCGGACGCGCCCTCACCCGGTGAGCCACGGCTGGGCTGGGGTGTGCTCGGCAGCACGTTCCCGGTGCGTTTCCCGGAGTCGCTGCGGCTGCCCGACTGCACCCTGACGCCGTTCGCGATCCAGCCGGGCCAGGTGCTGCTCCCGGAGGACTGCGCGGTGGCCCTGCGCGTCGACGGCCCGTTCGGCAGCTGGGTCGGCGTATGGCGCGCGACGGAGCGGCACCTGCATCAACTGGCCCCGCCGAAGGGGTGGCTGACGGGCAGCGGCCTGTGGACGCGGGACGGCGTGCTGCGTCTGCCGTACGCGACGGAGGCGGAACCGTGCGGCGTCGCGCGGATGACGGCGCCCCTCGCGCGTCCGTCCACGGAGCCGCCGCACACCGCCCCCCGGCCCTGCGCCGAACCCCCCGCCGCGGAGCGCTCCACCCCTCGCCCCGTGCCCCTCCAGGAGGCCCCACTGAACCGACTTGTAACGAAGTAGCAGCGGTTGGCGTGGCCGCCTGGATCCGCCCCGAGGTGCGCCGGATAAACTCACCCGGCTGTAAAAGATCATGTTGACGGGGTGAACTCTTCCGATGAGCGACGCAAGCAACACGCAGCCGCTGTCCGCCGACGCCCAGGAGAACGCCGGTCACGGCCGGCACCGGGGCCCGGTCTCGTCCCACGACGGCGAGTCCGCTCCCCGCGGCAGGCACCGCAAGCCGGCCGAGGAGAAGGCACAGGCGGCTGTCTGACGGTTCGACGGGAGGGCCCCGTCCGTCCTCGTGACGGGGGGCCCTCTTCCGCGTTCCTGACACCCCTCAGCGTTCCCGCGCGTTCCTGCACTCCTCCGCGTTCCCGCGCGTTCCTGCACTCCTCCGTGTACCCGCGCGTTCCCGCCCTCCTCCGCCTTCCGTCCCCTCCCCCTACTCCCGCCGCAGCCCCAGCACCTCCACCGCCGCGAACGTCTCCTCCACCGGCCGCTCCGCGTAGTGCGGTGTGAGGGCGGCGTCCAGCTCCTCGTACGTGAAGGCCTCCTGCTTGCTGTCGAACTTCGCCCGTATCCGTGGCCGTTCGACGACGGCCACCATCCCGCCGTGCGCGACGAGCAGTTGCCCGTTGACCCGCCCGGCGGCCGGCGAGGCCAGGTAGCCGACGAGTGGGGCGACGTGTTCGGGCGCGAGCGGGTCCAGGCCCTCCTCGGGGTGTCCTAGGCCCGCGAAGACGTCCTCGGTCATCCGGGTGCGGGCGCGCGGGCAGATGACGTTGGCCGTGACGCCGTACTTGGCGAGGGCGTGGGCGGTGGACGTCGTGAGCCCGACGATCCCGCCCTTCGCCGCCGCGTAGTTGGGCTGCCCGGCCGAGCCCGCCAGGAACGCCTCCGACGAGGTGTTCACGATCCGCCCGTACACCGGCCCGCCCGCCGCCTTGGACCGTGCGCGCCAGTGCGCGGCGGCGAAACGGGTGGTGTTGAAGTGGCCTTTGAGGTGGACGCGGACGACCGAGTCCCACTCGTCCTCGGTCATGGAGAAGACCATGCGGTCGCGCAGGATGCCCGCGTTGTTGACGAGTACGTCGAGCTTGCCGAACGCGTCGATCGCCGACTCCACCAGTTCCCGGGCCTGCGCGAAGTCGGACACGTCCCCGGCGTGGGCGATGGCCGTGCCGCCGGCCGACCGTATCTCCGCGGCGACCTGCTCGGCCGGTCCGGCCGACGCCTCGCCCGAGCCGTCGCGGCCGGACCGCCCGTGGTCGTTGACGACGACGGCCGCGCCCAGCCGGGCCAGCTCCAGCGCCTCGGCCCGCCCGAGCCCGCGCCCGGCGCCGGTGACGATCGCGGCGAGTCCTTCCAGCGGAAGTGACATGGTCTGCTCCCGCCCGCCGTCAGATCTCTATGCACGTACGCAGGGCGGTCCCCGTGCGCATCTGGTCCAGCGCCTCGTTGATCTCCGCCAGCGGCACCCGGTGGGTGATCAGGCCGGCCAGGTCGATCCGGCCGGCCCGCCACAGGGCGATGGTCCGCTCGTAGGAGCGCAGGACGTCGCCGCCGCCGTACATCGACGGGAGGATGCGTTTCTCGTCGAAGAACAGCTCGAACATGTTGAGCTGCAGGAAGTCGTCCATGGCGCCGGCTCCGACGACGACGAGGGTGCCGCCGCGCCGGGTGTTCTCGTAGGCGGTGCGGGCGGTCGCGGAGCGGCCGACGACCTCGAAGACGTGGTCGAAGCCCTCGCCGCCGGTGACCTCCTGCTTCGCGCCGGGCAGCTCCTCCGGTGGAACGGCCCTCGTGGCGCCGAACCTCAGCGCGGCCTCGCGGCGCGACGCGACCGGGTCGACGGCGACGATCTCGGCGGCGCCCTTGAGCCGGGCGCCCTGGATCACGGAGACGCCCACTCCCCCGCATCCGATGACGGCGACCGACGAGCCGGCCTCCACGTCCGCGGTGTTCAGGGCGGCGCCCAGACCGGTGGTCACTCCGCATCCGATGAGCGCGGCGATGTCGAAGGGCACGTCGTCGGGGATGGGGACCGCGCATCCGGCGTCGACCACGACCTCCTCGGCGAAGGTGCCGGTGCCGGCGAAGCCGAAGACGTCGGAACCGCCGTCGCACCTGCGGAAGTTGGGTGTGCCGGCGTTCATGAATCCGGCCAGGCACAGTTCGGTCTGGCCGCGCCGGCAGGCGGGGCAGGTGCCGCAGGCGGGCAGCCAGCACACCACGACCCGGTCGCCGGGCCTGACCCGGGTGACGCCCTCGCCGACCTCCAGGACCTCTCCGGCGCCCTCGTGGCCGGGCACGAACGGCGCGGGCTGCGGCAGCACCCCGCCCATCGCGGACAGGTCCGAGTGGCACAGCCCCGTGGCGCGCACCCGGATCCTGACCCTGCCGGGGCCGAAGCCCACCGCCTCGACGTCGTCGAGGACCTCCAGCTTGTCCTGGCCGATCTCGTGCAGTACGGCTGCGCGCATGGTGCGGCTCCCCTCAATTCCCCTAGGAGGACGGGTGGTTCAGGAGTGGTGGACGATGGTGTCGGCGAGGACCGGCGCGTCGTCCCTCCCCCACGCCCGGCTTCGCTCGCGCGGGGGGACCCCCCTGACCGCGCCGACCTCCACCCGTACCGCGCCCTGCCGCCGCCACATGCGGATGCGCAGGGTCTCGCCGGGGTACACGACTCCGGCGAAGCGGGTGGCGTACGACCGCACGCGGGTCACGTCCCCGTCGAGCAGCGTGTCGACGACGGCCTTGAGGGTGATCCCGTAGGTGCACAGGCCGTGCAGGATGGGCCGCTCGAAGCCGGCGCGCTCGGCGAACGCGGGGTCGGCGTGCAGCGGGTTGTAGTCGCCGGAGAGGCGGTAGAGCAGGGCCTGGTCCTCGCGGACGGCCCGCTCGACGACCTTGTCGGGGTCACCGGTGGGCGCCTCAGGGCGGGCGGACGGCCCCCGGTCGCCGCCCCAGCCGCCTTCCCCCCGTACGAAGATCTGGGCGTCGTTGGTCCACAGCGGCCCGTCTGCGTCGGCGACCTCGGTGCGCATGACGAGGACGGCGGCCTTGCCCTTGTCGTACACGGCGGCGATCCGGCCGGTGGCGGTCGCCCGGCCCTCCACCGGGATCGGGCGGTGGACCTCCAGGTGCTGGCCGCCGTGCAGGACCCGGGCGAGGTCGACGTCGACGCCGGGCATGGACAGTCCGCCGATCACGCCGGGCGAGCCGGAGCCCGCGACGGTGGCGAAACTCGGCAGGACGTGCAGCCGGGACTCCAGGGTGTAGCGCAGTTCGTCGGGGTCGGTGGCGGGGACGCCCGCGCCGATGCCGAGGTGGTAGAGCTGGACGTCCTTGCGGTCCCAGGCGATCTCGCCGGTCCGTGGTTCGGCGGCGAGCGCCTTGGCTGCGTCGATGGGCATGGGGCTCCTGGCGGGTCTCGAGACCTCGGCACGACCGTCCGCACCGTCGGCCGTACCGAGGTCGTCACGGGCGGATCTAGAACGGGTTCCAGTCCGGCGCCCTCTGTATAACCCAGCACCCGTCACTTGTGAAGATATCTGACGCATCGTCAGCTACCTGCTTCAACCCGTGTGGAGGCGGTGCGCGAGCGCGCCGACAGGGCTCACCGGGTCGGCTGCGGCGGCCCTGTGAGCCCCTGGCATAGTGCCGTGATGCTTCGACGAACAATGACCGGCGGACGTGCGGCGGCCCTGGCGGTGAGCATCGCCTCCGTGCTCGCGACGGCCGGGGCACCCGCCGCGGCCGACGGCTCCGGGCAGGTCATGGTGCGGCTGGAGACGCCCTCCACCTTCGTCATGTACAACGCCGACGAGGGCGCCGCGGCCTCGAACGACGACTTCGTCGTGCCGGTCGCCGTCGTGCCCGGCGGGGGCCCGGCCCGCGACGTCAAGGTCGTCGTGGACGCGTCGGGGCTGGCGGGCGTCGCCGTCGCGAGCAAGGGCGGCTACGGCAACTGCACCGGCGACGGCCCGGTGTTCACCTGCGTCTACGGCGACCTCCAGAACGGCGACGGCGAGGCCAACGCGCCCTTCACCCTGCACGGGCTGGACGGCGTCCGGCCGGGCGACAGCGGGACGGTCACGTACACCGTCACCGCGGACAACGCGGCCCCCGTCACCGGCGTCACCCGCATGACCGTGGGCGGCCCGACGCTGCACGCGCCCGGCCCGGAGAAGAGCGTGAGCGGGCTGGAGCCGGGCCGGGCCGCGGCACTGACCCCGAGGTTCGCCAACAACTCACGGTTCCCGGCGCGGCAGGGTGTCGCCCTCCGGGTCGACGTGTCGGAGGGGATGACGCTGACGCCCCGGCACAGCAACTGCTTCTACGCGGGGCCCGCGCCCACCTCGGCGTGGTGCGCGTTCCCCACACGGGCCGCGCCGGGCGCCGCCTACCGTACGAGCGCCCCGCTGCTCTACTCGGTCACGCCACCCGGGAAGCCGACCGGTGACGTGACCTACACCTGGTCCGCGGACCCGCGCAGGCCGGCCGACCACACCGTGCGCGGCACGGGCGCCCCGCTCGCCCTGGTCCCCACCCCCGGTGAGGGCTTCGGCGACGGCTACGGCAGCGTCGGCGTCACCACCACCGTGCAGGCCGACTACCGTCCGGTCACCGCGACCGTGCGGGGCCGGGTCGGCGACACGGTGAAGGTGCGGCTCGGCGTGCGCAACCTGGGTCCCGGCGAGCCGTCCGACTCCGAGTCGCTGGGCCGCTTCGAGGTGGTCCCGCCGGAGGGCACCACGGTCACCTCCGTCCCGTACTCCTTCGAGGGAGACGGCGGGGAGTGGGCGTGCGACCGGCCCGCCGGGCCCGGCGGGGCGTTCGTCTGCGCGATCGGGTACGACCCGTTCTACGAGGCCCGGGACGGCCGGGGGACGACCGCCCTCGACTTCCACATCCGCATCGACAGGCGGGTCCCGGGTGCGAGGGGCACCATCCGCGCCTACAACCCGTACGACCGCACCCCCGGCAACGACGTCGCCGCGATCCCGCTGGAGGCGTCACCGGCCCTGCCGTACCGGACCTTCCGGCAGCCCGGCACCTGGTTCGCGATCGGTGCGGGCGCCCTGGCGGCGGTCGCCCTGGCGGTCGGGTACCGGCGTCGCCGGGCGGCGTCCTAGACGCCGGTGCCGGTGCGCCGCAGCACCCGCAGGGAGCCGGTGTCCGAGACCTCCGTGAAGGCGCCGGAGGCCAGGGCGCGCAAGTAGACGCGGTAGGGAGCCTGGCCGGTGAACTCGTCGACCGGGTCCGGGAAGACGTCGTGGATGACGAGGAGCCCGCCCTGGGCGAGGTGCGGGGCCCAGCCCTCGTAGTCGGCGTTCGCGTGCTCGTCGGTGTGGCCGCCGTCGACGAAGACCAGGCCGAGGGGGGAGCCCCAGACCTTCGCCACCTGGGGCGAACGGCCGACGAGGGCGACGACGTGCTCCTCCAGGCCCGACCTGTGGAGCGTGCGGCGGAAGGTGGGCAGGGTGTCCATCAGGCCGATGTCGGGGTCGACCGTCTCCGGGTCGTGGTAGTCCCAGCCGGGCTGCTGCTCCTCGCTGCCCCGGTGGTGGTCGACGGTGAGGGCGGTGACCCCGGCCCGGCGGGCCGCGTCGGCGAGCAGGATCGTGGAGCGCCCGCAGTAGGTGCCGACTTCGAGGAGCGGCAGCCCGAGCCCGCCCGCCTCCACGGCGGCCGCGTACAGCGCCAGCCCCTCGTCCACGGGCATGAACCCCTTGGCGGCCTCGAACGCGGCCAGGATCTCGGACTCGGGTGCTGCCGCGGGCATGGGGTTCCTCTCGGTCGTACGACTGTCCCGGCGACCATGCTGCCGCACCCCCGCCGGCGGCCCGGCAAGGGGTGCGGACGACAGGCCCCCGGTGAGCCCGCTTCAGGACGCGGGGAGGCGCGCGCCGGCCACGGCGATGCCGCGAGCGCCGCCCGGGGGGCCACGGCTCGGCAGGCCCCCTTCCGAGGAACGGGCCCCGGTACGGCGACCGCCGCAGGGCACGGCGCCCCGCGGGGCGCTAAGCGCTCACGGTCTCCCCCGGCAACGGCAGATCGACGTCCACCGCCCGCTCGTCCCCGGCGTGCGTCACCGACGAGGCGTACGGCCCGTGCCCCGCGGCCCGCGCGGCCAGCACGTACGCCCCCTGGACCGGCACCGCGAGGGCGTAGGTGCCGTCGTCGGCGGAGAGCGTGGCACCCGCCCGGCGGCCGCGGCGGTCGATGAGGGTGACCTTGGCGCGGGCGACCGGCGTGCCGTCGGCGTCCAGGACACGGCCGCGGAAGCCGCGCAGCGCCTCCTCGGCGCGCTCGAGGTTGGCGTCCTCCTCGCTGGAGGCGCGCAGCTGCGGCCGGCCGGCGGGGGTGCGTCCCGGCAGGAAGAGGGCCAGCAGCAGGCCGACGGCGACGGCGGCGGTGGCGATGAGGAAGGAGACGCGGAAGCCGTGCATGGTCGGGACGGCGACTCCGTTCACGGTGTGCGCGGTGTTGGCCAGGACCATGCCGATGACGGCGCTGGAGACGGAGGTGCCGATCGAGCGCATCAGCGTGTTGAGGCCGTTGGCCGCGCCGGTCTCGGAGGCCGGGACCGCGCCGACGATCAGCGCGGGCAGGGAGGAGTAGGCGAGACCGATGCCGGCGCCGAGGACGACCGCGATGACGAGGCTCTGCCAGGCGGCGCTCATCAGGCCGAGGCCGGCGCCGTAGCCGATGGCGATGACCAGCAGGCCGAGGATGAGGGTGACCTTGGGGCCGTAGCGGGCGGACAGCCGGGCGTAGACGGGGGCGGTGAACATCATCGTCAGGCCGAGCGGCGCCACGATCAGGCCCGCGGCGACCATCGACTGGCCGAGGCCGTAGCCGGTGGCGGTGGGCAGTTGCAGGAGCTGCGGCAGGACGAGGGAGACGACGTAGAAGCTGACGCCGACCATGATCGAGGCGAGGTTGGTGAGCAGGACCTCGCGGCGGGCGGTGGTGCGCAGGTCGACGAGCGGGGCCTTGAGGCGCAGTTCCATCACGCCCCACAGGACGAGGACGACGGCCGCTGCGGCGAAGAGGCCGAGGGTGGTGCCGGAGGTCCAGCCCCAGTCGCCGCCCTTGGTGATCGGCAGCAGGAAGAGGACGAGACCGGCGGACAGGCCGAGCGCGCCGGGCAGGTCGAAGGAGCCTCGGGCGCGGGCCGGGGACTCGGGGACGACGAGGAGGGTCAGCGCGATGGCGAGGGCGCCGAGGCCGGCGGCGCCGTAGAAGAGGGCGTGCCAGTCGGCGTGCTGGGCGACCAGGGCCGCGGCGGGCAGGGCGAGGCCGCCGCCGACGCCGATGGAGGAACTCATCAGGGCCATGGCCGAGCCGAGCTTCTCGGGGGGCAGCATGTCGCGCATCAGGCCGATGCCGAGGGGGATCGCGCCCATCGCGAAGCCCTGGAGGGTGCGGCCGGCGATCATCGTGAGCAGGTCGCTGGTGACGGCGCTGAGAAGCGCGCCGGCCACCATCACGGCGAGGCTGGCGACGAGCATCCGCCGCTTGCCGTACAGGTCGCCGAGGCGGCCCATGATCGGCGTGGCGACGGCCCCGGAGAGCAGGGTCGAGGTCAGGACCCAGGTGGCGTCACCGGGAGCCGCGTCCAGAAGCTGCGGCAGGTCCTTGATGACCGGCACGAGCAGGGTCTGCATCACCGCGACCACGATGCCCGCGAAGGCGAGCACCGGAACGACGGCGCCGTTCGCTCGGGGGGCGGGCCGTTCGGTCGGGGTGTGCGTCATGGCGCGGGGCCTCCAGGCTGGGTCGGGGAAGTACGTGCAGACTGAACCCCGTATGCACGAGCAACTATTCCGATGCTTCGGCCCACTAACGAAATCTTGACCTTCTCTTGGGGAAGCCGGGTGCGCGGACGGGCTCCGGCCGCAGCGACCGGACGGCCACCGGACCACCGGGCGGTCCAGGTCCCTCACCCGATACCCGCGCACCCGGGTCCAGGCCCCTCTCCCCATGCCCGCGCACCGGGGTACGCCCCCATGCGCGATGCGGGCCGCACGCGGCGGTTGAGAGCATGACGTCCATGTCCGATGCCGCTCACGCCTCCTCCCGCCGTACCTCCGCCCCCGGCTGGCTCGTCGTGGCGCTCGCCTGCGCCGGACAGTTCCTGGTCGTCCTCGACGTGTCCGTCGTGAACGTGGCGCTGCCGTCGATGCGGGCGGAGCTGGGGATGAGCACGTCCGGGCTGCAGTGGGTGGTGAACGCGTACGCCATCGCCTTCGCCGGTTTCATGCTGCTCGGCGGGCGGGCCGGTGACCTCTACGGACGCAAGCGCGTCTTCCTGGTCGGGCTGGCGCTGTTCACGCTGGCCTCGCTGGCCGGCGGGCTGGCCGGGGACGACTGGCAGTTGCTGCTGGCGCGGGCCGTGCAGGGCCTCGGCGCCGCCGTGCTGGCGCCCTCGACGCTGACCATCGTCACCGGCGCGGTCCCGGAGGGCGCCGCGCGGGCACGGGCGATCGCGACATGGACGGCGGTCGGCGCGGGCGGCGGAGCCGCCGGCGGGCTCGTGGGCGGGGTCCTGGTCGACCTGCTGTCGTGGCGGTGGGTGCTGCTGATCAACGTCCCCGTGGGGGCGGTGGTGCTGGCCGGGTCCGTGCGGTGGCTGGCGGAGAGCCGGGCCGGGGACGGCCGGCGCCTGGACCTGCCCGGCGCGCTCCTGGTCACGGCGGGCCTGGCCACGCTGGCGTACGGCGTCTCGCAGACGGAGGCCGAGGGCTGGACGGCGTCCGCCGCCCTGGTGCCGCTGGCCGCCGGGCTGGTGCTCGTGGCGCTGTTCCTGGCCGTCGAGGCCCGTACGGCGGCGCCGCTGATGCCGCTCGGGCTGCTGCGGCTGCGGCCGGTGGCCTCGGCGAACGTGGCGATGTTCCTGTCCGGCTCGGCGATGTTCTCCACGTGGTACTTCATGACCACCTACGCGCAGAGCGCGCTCGGCTACACCCCGATGGAGGCCGGTCTGGCGCTGATGCCCAGCTCCTTCGCCCTCGTCCTCGGCTCGAAACTCGCGCCGCACCTCATGCGGGCGGCCGGGGCGCGCACCGTGGCGACGCTGGGCGCCCTGGTGGCGGTGGCCGGGTTCGGCTGGCAGTCGACGATGCGCGCCGACGGAGCCTACGTCACCGCGATCATGCTGCCGGGCGTCCTGATGATGCTGGGCGCGGGCCTGTCGGCGACCCCGCTCGCCGCACTCGCCACGTCGGGGACGGCGCCGGGCGAGGCCGGTCTGGTGTCGGGGCTCGCCAACACCTCCCGCACCATGGGCGGTTCGCTGGGGCTGGCGGTGTTCTCGACGGTCGCGGCCGCCCGCACCGGCGGACGCGGTACGCCGCAGGCGCTGACGGAGGGCTACGCCCTGGCGTTCCGTACGGGAGCGGGGGTGCTGCTCGCCTGTGCCGTGCTGATGCTGGTGTGGCTGCCGCGCGGGACGTCCGCGGTGCCGGCGGGTCCCGAGGCCGCGGGGGCGGAGACCGGGACAGCCGGGATCTCCACGGGCTGAGGCAACGAAAATGCCCCCTCATGGCCTCCTAGGAACATCCAGGAGGTGCCCATGGGGGATCGGAAACAGGCCGGGGACACGGAGTTCCAGGCCTTCGTCGTCGGCCACTGGCCGCGGCTGATGCGTACGGCGTTTCTCCTCACGGGGGAGCAGCACGCCGCGGAGGACCTGGTCCAGTCGACGCTGGAGCGGGCCTTCGTGGCCTGGCGCAGGGTCGCCTCGGCCGACGACCCGGAGGCGTACGTACGGCGGGTGATGATCAACGCGCACGCCCGCAGGTACCGCAGGAAGCTGCGGGAGTTCCTCGCCCCCAAGGACGACACGGGGCTCGCGCACGAGGTCGCCGACACCGGCGACCAGATCTCCCGCGCCGACGACCGGCACACCCTGCTGACGGCGCTGGTCGAGCTGCCGCCGCGGCAGCGGGAGGCGGTGGTCCTGCGCTACTGGGAGGACCTGACCGAGACGCAGACGGCCGAGGCGATGGGCTGTTCGGTCGGCGCGGTGAAGAGCAACGCGGCCAAGGGGATCGCGAAACTGCGCGCCGTACCGGGACTGGCGGCGATGGTGACGCACGGAGGGCGGAAGTGATGAGCGCGGACGCGGAGACGGGGCACGACATGAAGCACCAGGACATCGCCCTCCTGCTGGCCGAGGCCGCGGACGGGGTCGAGATCGGCACGGCGCCCGCCCAGGCGCTGCTCCGCGGCGGCCGCCGCCGCAGGGCGCGTCGCAGGGCCGTGGCGACGGCCGCGGCGCTGGTGGTGGTGGGGGCGACGGGGGCGCTGGCGTCGGGTGGGCTGCCGGGCGGTGACGGCGAGCGAGTGGCGCCGGCGGCGACGCAGTCGCCGACCGCTTCGCCGAACCTGTTCCAGCCCCACGGCAGGACCACGCTCGCGACCGGGACGGACGGGGGCAAGGAGTGGCGGGTCACCATCGACGTGTGGCCGGCCCCGGTCGACACCCAGGAGGCCCAGGCCATGATGGACGCCATGGCGGAGTACGGCGAGACGCCGACGGCCGTGCGCACGGCCGCGGAGCTGGTCGGCAGGAGCGCCTACTTCGTGCACCGGGGCACAGAGGAGAACGGCATCGGCTGGGAGCATCTGACGCTGTCGTCCATGACCACCCGGGACGACCACATGGCGGGCAAGGACATCGACGCCTTCGCCGTCCCGTTGGACCCGGGGTCCCCCGGCCCCGACCGGCTGGTCATCGGTCACGTCGCCAAGACCGCCCGGCAGGTGACGTGCACCTGGGAGGACGGCACGACCTCCGAGGTGCGCAGGGCACCGGCGGACATGGAGACCGCCACCGACGACCCGGCGATCCGCCCGGCCGAGGGCTCCCCGTTCAACTGGTTCGTGTGCCTGGCCCCGCAGGGCACGGAGTACCGGTCGGCGGAGGTGACGGGCTAGGGGGTGTCCGCGAAGTCGCGTCGTCCGCCCGGAGGGCGGGGCCTGCGGCGTCTGGTGCGTGCTCTCAGCGTGCCGGGCGGGCGCCCGCGTACTGGTCGTACTCGGGTGTTCGCCCGGTGCGGCGAGAGTGCGTGCCAGGCGTCGCGGGCCAGGCGAGACTCGCGGACACCCCCTAGGAGGGTGCCGGGAGGGGCCCGTCATCCGTCCGGCCGCCGTCCCAGGGTGGGCCCCGGCGAGGCCCGCTAGGGTGGCAGACGTGTCGTACGCAGGCCCGGAACTCGATCCCCCCAACCCCCGCCGCTCCCCGCTGCGCCGCCCGCTGGCCGTGGCGCTCGCCGCGCTGGTGCCCGGCGCGCTGCTCGGGTGGCTGGCGTACGAGGCGCTGGGCGGCTCGGGGGACGGCGGGCCGGGCCGGGCGACGGGGGCGGCGTCGAGCAGCCAGGCCTCTCCCACGGCCGGTGCGGACGGCGACGAGAAGCCTGCCCCCGCCGCACCGTCCGCCACGGCGTCCGCACCGGCCGGCGTGGGCTCCCTCCGGGGCAAGGTCGTCGTCATCGACCCCGGCCACAACCCGACGAACTTCCGGCACACCGCCGAGATCAACCGCAAGGTGGACATCGGCACCGGCGCCAAGGAGTGCGACACCACCGGCACGTCCACCAACGACGGTTACAGCGAGGCCGCGTTCACGCTGGACGTGGCGCACCGGCTGCGCACCCTGCTGCAACGGCAGGGCGCCACCGTGCGGTTGACGCAGGACGCGGACCGGCCGTTCGGGCCCTGCATCGACGAGCGCGCCCGGATCGGGAACGCCGCGCACGCCGACGCGGTGGTGTCGATCCACGCCGACGGCTCGGGGACCGGCAACCGCGGCTTCCACGTGATCCTGCCGGGCGCGGTGCGGGCGGGCGCCGCCGACACCCGTGCCATCGTGGGCCCTTCGCGGGAACTCGGGAAACTGATCGCCGCCGACTTCGGTCGCGCCACGGGCACCGCTCCCTCCAACTACGTCGGCGACGGCAGCGGTCTCGTCACGCGCGAGGACCTGGGCGGTCTCAATCTGTCAACGGTTCCCAAGGTGTTCGTCGAGTGCGGCAACATGCGCGATAGCAAGGACGCGGCGCTGCTCACCAGTGGCGCCTGGCGGCAGAAAGCGGCGCAAGGGATCTCTGACGGAATCGTGAGTTTCCTGCGCGGGTAGTGATCAGCGCGCTGATCCCGGCGGACAGCCCGATCGTTCGGACGATAGTGTCGTCCCAACGATGAGGGGCCACCCCCGCGCTTCCCACCCGGGCCTCCCGGCGACATGGTGACAGCGACGCCTCTACCGATGCGTGGACCGATGACGAGACGACTGACGAAGGACCTGAAGTGAATATCCGCTCCCTCACTCGAGGCGACGGCGTGGTGATCGGAGCAGCGGTATTGCTGTTCATCGCGTCGTTTCTGGACACGTTCGACGGCTCAGGCGACGACGTCCCCAACGCCTGGGACAACCTCGGCCTCCTGATGAGCATGTACGTCGGTGGCATCATCGGGGCGGCCCTGATCGTCGTGGCCCGCACACTCCCGCAGCCGCGCAAGGTGGTCGGCCTGGACCTCGGTCAGCTCGGGGTCGCGCTGACGGTCTTCGCCGCGTGGACCTCGTTCTGGTCGATCATCGACCCGCTGGGCGCGTTCACCGACGCCTTCGACGGTGCGGACATCGACACGGGTGCCGGTCTCATCCTCGGCCTCATCGCCGCCCTCCTGCTGGCCGCCGCCGCCATCGCCGGACCACTGGTCCCGGCGTTGCAGGCCGCGCTGATCCCGGCCCCGAAGCCGCCGGCGCCGCAGCCCTACGGCGCCCAGCCGCCCGGTGGTTACGGCTACCCGGGTGCGCAGCAGCCGCCGTTCGGCGGTCAGCCGCAGCAGGGCCAGCCGGGCCAGCAGCCGTTCGGCGGGGGCCAGCCGGCCCCGGCGCCGCAGCCGGCGGCCGCGGACTTCTCGCCGTTCTGGTTCGCGGTTCCGGTGCCGCGCCCGCTGTACGGGGAGGACGGTGCGCCGATGCCGATCGCCGAACTGGCCCCCGGCACCTGGTACCTGGCCGTCGAGCAGGGTTCCCAGGGCCTGGTCGCGCAGACCCAGGACGGCCGACGCGGCGTCCTGCGCGACACCTCCGGAATCCAGCGCGGCTGAGCCCGCTCCCTCCGGCGCCTCACGGCCTCTCGCCCTTCCGGGCGGGGGGCCGCTGCCGTACAGTCACCTCCCGGCTGACGCACCGTCAGGAGGCAGGCATGCGGCTCGGTCTGGCACTCGGCTATTGGGGACGCGGTCCCTCCGCGGACCACGTCCCGCTCGCGCAGGAGGCCGAACGGCTCGGCTACGACTCCGTGTGGACGGCCGAGTCCTGGGGGTCGGACGCCTTCACCCCGCTCACCTGGATCGCGGCCCGCACGTCGAGGATCCGGCTGGGGACGGCCGTGGCCCAGATGGCGGCCCGCTCGCCGACCACCACCGCGATGCACGCGCTCACCCTCGACCACCTCTCGGGCGGCAGGATGCTGCTCGGGCTGGGCCTGTCCGGCCCGCAGGTCGTCGAGGGCTGGTACGGACGTCCGTTCCCGAAGTCGCCGCTGACCGCGACCCGCGAGTACGTGGACGTCGTCCGGCAGGTGCTGCGCCGCGAGGCACCGGTGGAGCTGGCCGGGCGCTTCCACCCCCACCCCTACCGCGGCCCGGACGGCACCGGCCTCGGCAAGGCGCTCAGGCCGATCACCCACCCCCTGCGCCCGGACCTGCCGGTCCTGCTGGGCGCCGAGGGGCCGAAGAACGTGGCGCAGACGGTCCGGATCGCGGACGGCTGGCTGCCCCTGTACTGGGCGCCCGGCCGCCCGGAGGTGTACGGCCCGGCGGTCGCCGATCTCCCACCCGGCTTCCTGGTGGCCCCCATGGCCCAGGTCCGCGTCTGCGACGACGTCGCCGAAGGCCTCCTGCCCGTCAAGGCCATGCTCGGCTTCTACATCGGCGGGATGGGCCACGCGGGCCGCAACTTCCACGCCGACCTGATGGCCCGCATGGGCTACGAGAGGCAGGCCCGGCGGATCCAGGAGCTGTTCCTCGCCGGACGCCGCGAGGAGGCCGTACGGGCCGTCCCCGACGCCTTCGCGGACGAGATCTCCCTGGTCGGCCCACGGGAGAGGATCGCCGAGCGGCTTCAGGCGTGGCGCGAGGGGCCGGTGACCGACCTCCTGGCCCTCGCGCCCGACCCGCACACCCTGCGGGTGCTGGCCGAGCTCAACTCCTGACGCGTCAGCGGAAGATGGCGACCGGGTCCAGGGTCAGCTCGCCCGACTCCCGGTCCCAGGTGCGGACCTTGCCCAGGCAGCGGGCCTGGAACTCCCCCGTGTAGTAGGCCTCGTCGCGGAACTCGCCCCGGCCCTCGGACTCGGCGCAGGTGATCTTCAGGCGGGCGATCGGCAGGCCGGTGCCGTAGCGGGCACGCAGCTCCACGTCGCCGTTGTCGATGCGGCGGGCGGTGAAGCGGGCGGTGACGGAGACCCACTCGGTCATGACGGCGCTCAGCGGCACGCGCCCGTCGTCGGGCCCGTCGCGCAGGGTCTCGGCGAGCGAGCGGTTGAGGACCAGACGGCCGGTGGTGAGGTCGGCGTCCACGATGACGTCCTCCTTGCGCATGGTGTCCACGAGCACGCCGATCACGTTCATCGGCGTGCTCTCGCGCAGGTAGGTGGTGACGCGCTCGTCGGTGACGGCCCGGTCCGCCCGGCCCGTCCAGGCGAGCCGGGGGTCGTCGACGTTCTGGGTGCCCGGGGTGCTGTTCCGGTTGGCGACGAAGGCGAGGAGGCTGAGGTAGGTGCCGGCGGAGTTGGACTCGCAGACGCTGGAGGTGCGCACCAGGACCCGCCCGCTGTTGCTGTGGCCGCCGGCCTGGTCGAAGCCGATGCCGTTCCAGGTGTCGGCGCCCTCGATCTCGCCGTCGCCGTCCTGGTCGGCGGTGGTCCGGTCGCCCGCCCTGCCGTCGAGCAGGTTCATGAAGGCGGGCATGTCGAGGTCGTAGTAGAGCGTGGGGCCGCCGTCGGGGGGTCGCTGCGGGGTGGCGACGCCCGCCTTCACCAGGGTTTCGGCGTAGTCGCGGAAGGTCCCGAGCACCAGGGGCGTGACGAAGGGGCGGACCGAGCGGACGGACTTGTCCTGCCGGTCGAGGATGAGCTTGGCGGCGGGCTGCCCGGACGGGAAGACGGCGTCCATGTCCTTCAGGGACTGGGTGGCGATCCCGCGGGAGCCGAGGCGGTGGATGTCGACGCGTATGCCGTGTTCGAGCAACAGCCGTTCCACTTCGGGATCCCGGAAGAAGTCCGACTTCGACGCCATCCTCGCCTCGACGGTGACGATCCGTTCGAAGGGACGGAGCGCGTTGCCCGAGACCGTCAGGGCGATCAGCCCGGCCAGCGCGACCGGCAGAGCGACAGCGACATGCCGGGGAACACGGCGGCGCCCGACCCGGCGCGTGGTCAGTCTCGGTTCCTCGATCGGGGGTCTTCCGGCCTCGGACAACGGCCCTCCTGCCACTCAAGGGGGCAGGATCATCGTGGACGCCTTCGAACACCGCCCCCTGGAAACGTCAATTCCACGCCAACACAGGGGAAAGGGTCACCGCGTGGCGCGGGCGGCCGTGCGGAGGGTTTCGTACCGGCGCGAGCGGCAAGCCGGACAGTATGTCCCCTCGATATCGCAACGGTGCGAGTCAGGCCGGGACGGTCATCGCCGTCGTGGCCGACGTCATGGCCCTCATCCTGGGCCTGTGGATCCTCATGTACCTGCTGGACGCCAACCGGGGCAACGACTTCGTGCAGTTCGTGCACGACGTGGCCCGCTGGCTGGCGGGCTGGTCCCACGACCTGTTCACCTTCGACGAGGCGTGGGCGAGGGTGGTCGCGGGGTACGGCCTGGCGGCGGTGGTGTACCTGTTCGTGGGCCACGCGATAGCGAACCGGGTCCACCGCCACTGAGCCTCCGCCGGTGAGCCGTTCGCGCCGGGAGCTCGAACGGCACGGGCCGGTCGGCGACTACGGGCCGTCGGTGGCCGGTCGAGGCACCCGGCCGCGGCTGCCGCCGCCGGCCCCGTGCGGACCCGCGCCCCTTCGGAGCGCGTTCAGCCGCAGCAGTCCGGATCCAGCCCCGCCGGCAGGTGCTCCCCGCCGAACACCGCGCACGTGGCCTCATGGCCGCCCAGCGCGGCGACCGCCAGCAGCAAGGACCCCGCGGTCCACGTGGTCAGCTCCTGGGGCCACACCGCCTCGTCCTCGAAGACGTAGCCGGTCCAGTACAGCCCGGACTCCGCGTCCCGCAGGTGCTGGATCGACTGCAGGATCTCCAGCGCGCGGTCGGACTCCCCCATCGCCCAGAGCGTCAGGGCGAGTTCGGCCGACTCGCCGCCGGTCACCCACGGGTTGGGCACGACACACCGCACGCCCGTCCCGGGCACGACGAACCGCTCCCAGCCCTCCTCGATCCGGGCCTTGGCCTCCGCCCCGGTCAACGCCCCGCCCAGGACCGGGTAGTACCAGTCCATCGAGTAGCGGCCCTTGTCCAGGAACCGCTCCGGGTGCCGGCGTATCGCGTGCCGCAGCGCACCCGCCGCGAGCTCCCAGTCCGGCTGCGGCTCCTCCCGCTGCTCGGCGATCGCCAGCGCGCACCGCAGCGCCTGGTGGATCGACGACGAGCCGGTCAGCAACGCGTCGGCCGTCGGGGTGCCGTCGTCGTCGCGGCGCCAGCCGATCTGCCCGCCCGGCTGCTGGAGCCGCAGCACGTACTCGACCGCCGCATGAACGACCGGCCACATGCGGTCCAGGAAGGTGTCGTCGCCGGTGGCCAGGTAGTGGTGCCACACGCCCACGGCGACGTAGGCGACGAAGTTGGTCTCGCGCCCCCGGTCGGTGACGTCGTCGAAGTCCCCGTCCTGGTAGGCCGCGTACCAGGAGCCGTCCTCGTTCTGGTGCCGGGCGAGCCAGGTGTACGCCCGCTCGGCGGCCTCGTGCTCGCCCGCCGCGTCCAGGGCCATGGCGGCCTCGGTGTGGTCCCACGGGTCGAGGTGGTGTCCCCGGAACCACGGGATCGCGCCGTCCTCCCGCTGCACGGCGAGGATGCCGCGGACGGTCGCGGCGGCCTGCTCGGCGGTGAGGACCCCGGGCAGGACGAGGTGTTCTGTCCGGGGCGTCGTCACGTGGCGGCCGCCTCGGTCCCGGCCCCGGTGCCGGTCGCGCCCTCGGCCCCGGAGAGCCGCGGGAGGTGGGGCTTGGTCGCGTACACCACGAAGCTCTTGCCGATCAGCGGGTTCAGCGCCTGCTCGGCGACCCGGGTGGCCAGCGGCTTCTTCATGATGTCCCAGACCAGGAGCTTGTGGTACGCACGTACCGGCAGGGCCTTGTCGTTGTCGACGCCGAAGGCGCACTTCAGCCACCAGTACGGGGAGTGCAGCGCGTGGGCGTGGTGGCTGCCGTACGGCCTCAGCCCGGCCTCGCGGATCTTCGCGACGAGTTCGTCGGCCTTGTAGATGCGGATGTGGCCGCCCTCGACCTCGTGGTAGGCGTCGGACAGGGCCCAGCACACCTTCTCGGGGCCGTAGCGCGGGACGGTGATCGCGATCCGGCCGCCCGGCTTGAGCACCCGCACCATCTCGGCGAGGACGCCCTTGTCGTCGGGGATGTGCTCCATCACCTCGGAGATGATGACGACGTCGAAGGACTCGTCGGGAAAGGGCAGCGCGAGCGCGTCGCCCTCCATGGCGGTCGCGGTGGCGCCCTCGGGGGCCTCGCCCGCCTCCTTCATCGCCGCGAACCACTTGGCGACCTCGCGGATCTCCTCGCCGTTCTGGTCCAGCGCCACGACCTGCGCGCCACGCCGGTAACACTCGAAGGCGTGCCGGCCGGCCCCGCAGCCGAGGTCCAGGACACGGTCGCCCGGGGCGAGCGGGAACCGGGAGAAGTCGACGGTCAGCACGTGGCCCTGCTTTCGCGATCGGATACAACGTCAACAGCTTCGGCGGCGGTCCTACGAGGTGTGGCCGCGCTCCCGCGCGGAGCGTCCACCGCGGCGGACCGGGGTGCGCGCCCGCGCCCCGCCCGCTCGATGGCCTCGCGGTACCGCGCCACGGTCCCCTCGGCGGCCCGCGCCCAGGTGAAACGCTTCAGCACCCGCTCCCGCCCGGCCGCGCCGAGGCGGGCACGCAGCGCGGGGTCGCCCAGCAACCGGCCCAGCGCCGCGGCCAGTGCTCCGGAGTCGCCCGGCGCGACCGCCAGGCAGGTCTCCCCGTCGCGCCCGGCGACCTCGGGGATCGCGCCGCCGGTGGTGGCGACGAGCGGAGTCCCGGTCGCCATGGCCTCGGCGGCGGGGAGGGAGAAGCCCTCGTACAGCGACGGCACGCAGGCCACCTCGGCCGAGCGCACCAGGTCGACCAGTTCGGCGTCGGAGATGCCCTTGACGAACTCGACGGCGCCTTCGAGGCCGTAGCGCTCGACGGCCTGGGCGACGGGCCCCTCCTGGGGCTGCTTGCCGACGACGACGAGGTGCGCGCCGGGGTGCTCGGTACGGACCTTGGCCAGCGCCTCGACGAGGAAGACCAGGCCCTTGAGCGGCACGTCCGCGCTGGACGTCGTCACGATCCGGCCGGGTATGACGGGCACCGACGGATCGGGCGAGAAGAGGTCGGTGTCGGCGCCGATGTGGACGACGTGGATGCGGTCCTCGCGGACGCCGAGGTGGTCGACGATCTCCCCGCGGGAGGTGCCGGAGACGGTGAGCACGGACGGCAGGCGGCGCGCGACGCGCTTCTGCATGCGGGTGAACGCGTACCAGCGGCGGACCGAGTAGCGCCGCTGCCAGCCCTCGGCGGCGTCCAGCTCCAACTGCCGGTCGACGGTGATGGGGTGGTGGATGGTGGTGACCAGCGGGGCCCCGACGTCGCCCAGCAGCCCGTAGCCGAGGGTCTGGTTGTCGTGCACGACGTCGAACTCGCCGCGCCGGGCGCGCAGATGGCGGCGGGCGCGGAGCGAGAAGGTCAGCGGCTCGGGAAAGCCGCCGGTCCACATCGTCGCGACCTCCAGCGCGTCGATCCAGTCGCGGTACTCGTCGCGCTTCGGGGTGCGGAAGGGGTCCGGCTGACGGTAGAGGTCGAGGCTCGGCAGCTCGGTGAGGGAGAGGCGGTCGTCGAGGCCGCCGCCGAGGACGTCGAGGACCGGGTACGGCTGGGAACCGATCACCTCGACGCGGTGGCCGAGGCGGGCCAGCTCGCGCGAGAGGTGGCGGACGTAGACGCCCTGACCGCCGCAGAACGGGTTTCCCTTGTAGGTGAGGAGCGCGATGTCGAGCGGTCGCCCGCCGTCCGCGGCGAGGGCCTGACCAGGCCCCGCCTGACTGGCCTCAGCGGTCACTCCGGGCCCCCTTCTGCCTGCACTGTCCCGCGAGATTACGACGGGACGCTAATCTAGAACAAGTTTCAGACTTGATCGTTCGGGAGGCTCTGAATCTACCGGCAGGTAAGGACGCTGGGAGCAGTGGATCAGGTGATTCACGCCACGACCGGCCGCCCTGTTCTGCGGTCTGATCGCAAGCCCTCACCGACTGTCACGGAACGGGACCCATGCCTGCGGAAGCCAGCACCCAGCGCCCTGCCTCCCCGCCCCTCACCGAGCGGCAGGAGGCCCGTCGGCGCCGCATCCTGCACGCGAGCGCCCAGCTGGCCAGCCGGGGCGGTTTCGACGCGGTCCAGATGCGGGAGGTCGCCGAGTCCTCCCAGGTCGCCCTCGGCACCCTCTACCGCTACTTCCCGTCCAAGGTGCACCTGCTGGTCGCCACCATGCAGGACCAGCTGGAGCACATGCACGGCACCCTGAGGAAGAAGCCCCCGGCGGGCGAGACCCCGGCCGAGCGCGTGGCGGAGACCCTGATGCGGGCCTTCCGCGCCCTCCAGCGCGAGCCCCACCTCGCCGACGCGATGGTCCGCGCCCTCACCTTCGCCGACCGCAGCGTCAGCCCCGAGGTCGACCAGGTCTCCCGTCAGACGACGGCGATCATCCTCGACGCGATGGGGCTCGCCGACCCCACTCCGCAGCAGCTCTCCGCGGTCCGCGTCATCGAGCACACCTGGCACTCGGCCCTGATCACCTGGCTCTCGGGCCGCGCCTCCATCGCCCAGGTGCGGATCGACATCGAGACGGTGTGCCGACTGATCGACGTGACGACCCCGGGCGGTGGGCCGGGCGAGTAGGGCGTCGCATCCGGGGTGGGGGCCGGGGTCGGGGCTGCGCGGCCGGCCCTGCCCGTTCGGGGTCGGGCGGGTCGGCAGGCATGAGGTCGCCTGACTCGGCCGCGGTCGACCGGAACGCCGAGGTCGACCGGCAGGCCGGGGGCGACCGGCTCGTCCGAGGTCGACCGGCTCGTCCGGGGTCGACCGGAACGGCCGGGGTCGACTGATCGGCGGGGTCGACTGGCTCGCCGGGGGTGACCGGCACGGGCGGGGGGCGACCGGTGCGCCTGGGGTCGACCGGCCCAGAGGGGTCGTCCGGCACGGGGCGGGTCGGCGGACACGGGCTGGGGTCGCACGGCTCGCCCGGGGTCGACCGTCACGCCCGGAGTCGTCCGTCACGCGCAGGTCGACAGGCACGGGCCGGGCCGACCGGCACGGGCCGGGGTCGACCGATACGGGCCGGGGTCGCGGGCCCGGCACTCCCGGGGTGGCCCGTCACCTACGGGTCGCCCGGAGCGGCCGGGGGTTGACCGGCTGGGCCGGAAAGGGTGGTCGCCCGGCTCGGCCGGAAGGCGCGGTCGCCCGGAGCCGGTCTGAGCCGGAGCCGGTCTGAGCCGGAGCCGGCCTGGGCCGGAAGAGATCGGCGGCGCGCAGCCACTCCTCCGCGTCCCAGGCCTCGTACGCCTGCTTGATCACCTGCTCGGGCTCGGGCTCGCTTCTCCCACCCCGCTCGACGTCCCGGCAACCGCAGAAGCGTAGGCCCCCCTCTGCCCTGGGACGGGAAAAAGCAGCGCGCGGTGCGCGCAGCTCGCGTGGTGCGCGCACGAAAAGGACCTACGAGACGGGTTCCCTTCGCCGGTATTACCCGGATCAGGTACTGGGGGTCGCCTTCCGGCCCTACTACTGCCTTCCGGCCTCTCAGCCCGACCGTCGATGTCGGCCCCAGCGGATGCCGAAGCGTCTCGCCAGAGTCGGCTACTCCGGTTGGGCTCCCTCACTCGTCCCGTAGGCCAATACCAGAATAAAACGCCCTCCTCAGGATGGAACCCCCCGAACAATGATTTTTTGTCGCGACATGCGGCACGTGTCAGGCGGAGGCCGGAGCCCTCACGGCGACACCCGCCCGGCGGGCCGGCCGGCCGCACCACCTGCCCAGCGCGAGCAGGAACGCGGTGGGCAGGAACAGCGCGTCGCAGACCACCATGGCCAGTGAGAGCAGGGGCATCCCGAGCAGGGCGACGATGGCCAGGTGCCCGCCGATCACCACCGCGATCAGCACGTTCTTGACCCTTCGGTTGGCCAGGGTGAAAGGGAAGGAAACCTGCACGATCACGGTGCCGTACGTCAGCACGAGCACGAGCACCGTACTGCCGGCCACGGCGTGGGAGAGCGCGGGCCACGGGGTGAAGTAGTCCAGGTGCAGGGCGTAGTAGAGGGCACTGCCCTCCTGCCACCGCGAGCCCTGGATCTTGTACCAGCCGGCGGTCGCGTACACCAGGCACACCTGTACCGCGATCATCAGCAGGGCGCAGTTGTGCAGCATGGCGGTGCAGGCGTCGAGGAACCGGGCTCCCTCATGGCCGGGGCCCTTGCCGCGCACCGCGTACCGGAGCGCGTGCGCGCCCCAGAGCACGAACAGCACGAGGGGCCAGCCCACCTCGGTGGGAAGGCCGAAGCCCACCAGGAGGAAGAGCCCGGTGACCCACCAGAGGACCGCGCCGGTGCGGTCGCTGCCGGGGCCGTGCGGCGCCGTGGAGCCTCGGCCGCGGGCCCGGCGCGCGTCCAGCGCCCACACCTCGGCACAGCGCGTGAACACCAGATAGATCACCATGATCCGGACGATGTCGTCGCCACCGTCGCCCACCAGGGTGTTCCGGTGCCCGAGCGAGAGAACCCCGATCATCTGGACCACTGTCGCCGTCCGGGTACGCCAGCCCAGGAGCACGGCAAGAGCCGCCAGCACCGTGACGAGGTAGACGGTCTCGAACCACACTCTCTCGCCCGACCAGTGGAGGAGGGTGAAGGTCCTCTCCTCGGCTCCCAGGGCGAGCGCCAGCTCGTGCGAGAGAGGACTGCGGTCCCCGTAGAGCACCCGGCGGTGTGGCCACTCCCGCAGCAGGAAGGCGAGGAGGACGGCCGAGAGTCCGATGCGGAACAGGGCGGCCTGGTACGGCGCCTGCGCCGTGCACAGGAATTCCGCGATCCGCTGCGGCCGGCTCCGCCGACCCTCACGGGGCGCTGCCGGAACGGCGGCCTCGGGCCGGTCGGAGGTCGTCGAGAGTACGGTGCCCATGTCACAGCCCCCGGTAGTCCTGGTCCGTCACGCGCCACCACGGCAGGACGCGGTAGGTGGTGGTGTCCGGCGCCTTCTCCTTGCTCCATGCCGGAGGCGGCACTTCCGTGTACCGGCCCGCCACCTGTACTGCCGTGATGGGCTCGCCCCGCCACCGTCGTCCCAGGCGTTGCAGGACCACCCGCTTCAGGTAGGCGGCGGCCACCTCGCCCCGCGGTCCGTCGGGCCGGTCGCCCTCGGTGTGCGACCGCACGTAGGTGTCCCAGGCGCGCCGGAGCATGTTCTGGTGCACGTGGCTGGGGAGCGGGTTCCCCTGGATCTGCGCAAGGTCCCGCGCGGTCAGGTTGATCCACTTCGAGGTGCGGTCGTTCACGTGGGGCGAGGAGGTCCGGAGGCGGACACCGACGGATTCGTTGCGCTGGAGCGGGTTCGGCGCGAACAGCTTCCAGTCCTGATCGAACTCCGGCTGGACGTACCCCGTGATCCGCTCCTTCTGTTCCAGGGAGACGGCGTTCGTCGGAGCGAGATGCAGGAACATCATGGTCAGGTGGAGGAGCAGGGCGCCCACCAGGACGACGGCGGTCACCGCCAGTCCCGCCAACGACCAGAAGGACCACGGGCGCAGGGGGTCGGGCGGCGACGCGACGGCGGGGGGACGGCCCCGGGTGGCCCCCGCCGGCCGGGGGACGGTGGCGGATGCCGATGCGGACGCGTGGGTCCGGGTCTCACTGCGGGAGAGAGGGACCGTGCTTCCCGTCGCTCCCCTGGGGTCTTCCATCGTGCTCCTTGTGCTCTGTGGCCCCGTGCGGTGGCTTGGGGTGCCCACCGCACGGGCCACAGTCCCCTTGACCGCCGGGGCCTCAGGGCGCCGTGCGGGACGGGCGGTCGGGGCCGTCAGTTCCAGGACCCGCGGTTTTCCTGGACACCGCCGGACCCGCTGCCCGAGCCACCACCGGACCCACCGCTGTTCGCGTGGACGCTTCCTTTCCGGGGTGGGGCAACGGGCGGCGGAACTGCCGTCCGCATGCCCTCCCCGGAAGTCGGCGCGTCCTGTACGCGTCCTTAACTCACCTTGATCCGAACGGAGGATGCCGCGGTCGTTTCTCCCTGGACCGGAGTAGCGGCAGCTCCGGACAGCGGCATGTTCGTCGTATGAGCTGCGCCCGACTCCCCGTCGCGGGAACCTAGTCCTCCGGCGGGAACACCGCCTCCCCGCTGTCCACCAGCGTGATCGTGATCGCCTCCACCGGACAGCTCTCCGCCGCCTCCAGCACGCGCTCGTTCGCGTCCGCGTCCGGGTCCACCGGACGGGACTGGCGGGCCGTGTCCAGGCGGAAGCCGTCGGGGGCGTGGTGGAGGCATTGGGCCGAGCCGATGCACAGGGCGCGGTCGACCTCGACGTGCCAGCGGTCCCCCACGGCGGCCGTCACCCCTCCCAGCCGGCCGGCAGGTGGATCATCTTGTGCTCGAGGTACTCGCCGTAGCCCTCGGGGCCGAACTCCCGGCCCAGACCGGAGTTCTTGTAGCCGCCGAAGGGGCCGAGCATGTCGAGGCTGAAGGTGTTGACCGAGTAGGTGCCGGTGCGGACCTGGCGGGCGACCTCGATGCCGTGCTCGACGTCCGCCGTCCACACGCTGCCGCTCAGGCCGTAGTCGGAGTCGTTCGCGATCTTCAGGGCTTCGGACTCGTCGCCGTAGGGCAGGAGGCAGATCACGGGGCCGAAGATCTCCTCGCGGGCGATCCGCATGGAGTTGTCCACGTCGCCGAAGAGGGTCGGCTCGACGTACCAGCCGCGGTCCAGGCCGGGCGGCCGGCCGCCGCCGGTGAGGATCTTCGCGCCCTCCTCCTGGCCGATGCGGATGTAGTCCAGGTTGCGCTGCTGCTGGCGCCTGGCCACCAGCGGACCGACCTGGGTCGCGGGGTCCAGCGGGTCGCCGACGACCAGTGCGCCCGCCGCCGCAGCGAAGGCGTCCGCGAACTCGTCGTAGCGGGAGCGGGGCAGCAGGATGCGGGTCTGGGCGACGCAGGCCTGCCCGTTGTTCATCCAGGCCGCCGGGACGATCCCGGCCACCGCCGCCTCGACGTCCGCGTCCGGCAGGACCACGGCCGCCGACTTTCCGCCCAACTCCAGCGTGACGCGGGTGAGATGGCGGGCGGCGACCTCCATGACGCGCTTCCCGGCGACCACCGAACCGGTGAAGGAGACCTTGTCGATGCCGGGGTGCCCGACCAGGTACTCGCTGACCTCGCGGTCGGCCGGGAGGATCGACAGCACGCCCTCCGGCAGCCCGGCCTCCCGTGCGATCTCGGCCAGCAGGTAGGCGTCCAGAGGGGATTCGGGTGACGGCTTGAGCACCACCGTGCAGCCGGTGAGCAGCGCGGGGGCGAGCTTGGCGGCGGCCACGAACTGTGGGACGTTCCAGGGGACGACGGCCGCGACCACGCCCACCGGCTCACGTCGCACGAGGATCTTCCCCAGGACACCGTCGCGCCGCTCCTCGTGGGGGAAGTTCCGGGCGACCGTGATCGCCGCGTCCCACACCATCATCGCGCCGAGCGCCTGCGCGAGGACGCTCCAGGAGTACGGGGAGCCGTTCTCGGAGGAGATCACCCGGGCGATCTCCTCGTGGCGGGCGGCGATCCCGTCCTTGATGCGGGCGACCACGGCGATCCGCTCGTCGAGGGACAGCCGGGGCCAGGGCCCTTCGTCGAAGGCCTGCCGGGCGACCGCGACCGCACGGTCCACGTCGGCCGTCGAGGCGTGCGGGACCCGTCCGATGACCTCCTCCGTATGGGGGGAGATCACCTCGATCACGTCCTTGCCCAGGGGGTCGGTCAGTTCCCCGCCGATGAACAGCTGTCCGTGTTCCACGAGCTCGGCCATGGCCACTGCCTTCGTCCGCGATGATTCTGACGGTGTTTCAGGAACTGATACCAGTTCTAGTTAAAGTAGTCCACGGACAAGACGAGAATGCCCCTGACCAGCGGTTTCCCGGTGATCAGGGGCGGGTGCCGAACGCGTGGGCCGTCAGGGGGCCGTCGGGGGCTTGTTGGCCGTGCGGTACATCTCGTCGACGGCCTTCCGTGTACGGGTCTCGCTGCTCGGCATGAGGTGGGTGTAGGTGCGCAGCGTGAACCCGGCGTCGGCGTGACCGAGGTAGGCGCTCAGGGCTTTGATGCTCTCTCCGGAGTCGAGGAGCACCGAAGCGTAGAAGTGCCGTAGCGCGTGCATGCCGTCTTCGCGGGCTTCCTTGTACCGCTCCCCCGGCCCGGGCTTGGGGATCACTCCCGCCGCGGCGAGGGCAGGCTTCCATGCGTGCGCGTTGAAGGCGTTGCGCCAGACCGCCCCACCCTCAGCGGCTGTGAAGTACAGGAGCCTGGTCACCGGCTCACCGTCGGGGCGCATCCAGGGAAGCGTGACTTCGGCCGGCGGGAAGGCCGTCATGTGCTCGGCGAGCGCGAAGGCGACCGAGTCCGGCAGCGGCACGTCACGGAGCTTGCCGTTCTTCGGCGGGGCGAAGACCAGCTTCCGATCCACGATCTTGACCTGTTGGGTGACGTGCAGAACGCCTGACAGAGGGTCCACCTCGTCGACGGCCAGCCCGAAGATCTCCCCTTGCCGAAGTCCGCATCCGGCTCCGACGTCGACCATGGCCCGGAACCGGTCAGGCAGTCCCCGCCGTACGGAGAACACACGGTCGGCAGACCACGGAGCGACACGACCAGGGGCGGGCTTCGGGCGCCGAACTGAGCGCGCCCCGCAGGGGTTGCGCGCGAGGCGGCCGTCATCGACAGCGGCAGCGAGCACCGCCGACACGTTCCCGAAGATCACGCGACGGGACGATCCGGCGCTTCCTGCGTCCTCCAGCTTGCGTATCCAAGCTCGGATGTCGGACGGCTGCAGCGAGGAGAGCGGACGGCTTCCGAGGTACGGGAAGGCATGGAGCCGAAGGCGACGCTCCGTGTTCTCACGAGTCGTCGGGTCGGTGGTCTGCCCGGCCAGCCACTCGGTGGCGTACTGCTGGAAGGTGACCTTCCCGGCCTCGGGGTCGACGTACTGGCCACGCGACATGTCTGCCTCGATACCCACGAGCCACTGGTCGGCGAGCCGCTTCTTTCCGTCCGGGAAGCTCCTGGACTTCTCCGTCCCGTCGGGACCGATGTAGCGAGCGCGGTAACGCATGCCGGTGCCGTGACGGTCCGTCTTGACCTTGACGGTCTTTCCGTCGGGCGTCGCCTCGGTCTTGTACCAGCGGTCTTGGATGTGCCCAGCCACTACGCGGCCCCTTCCATGAGGGAGCCGACCCAGGCACGCACGTCGTCGGGGTCGTAGCGCAGGTGCCGGCCGACTCGGAAGCCGCGGGGGCCGGTGCACTTCCGACGCCATTGGTACACGGTCTCGACGGGCACTCCTAGCAAGTCCGCGAGGTCGACCGGCGTCAGGTACCGCTCGGGAAGCGTACGGACGGTCATGCTGCGGCTCCTTCCAGGGCCAGGTCTTGCAGGGCTTCGCGTGCGGTTTCGCGGTTGAGCTGGAGGTCGCGGGCGATGGTGGCGGCCAGGACGGATTCGCCGGGTGTGTGGCCGTGGCCGGCGTACTGCCAGTCGGCGAGGACCAGGACGGTGTCCGGCTCCTGGTCGTCGAGGCCGAGGGCGGCGTGTTCCTGCGCGGCGCGGTAGTCGGCGCGGGCCTGGCGGAGAGCGCCGAGGGTGGTGGAGTAGCGGCGGGACTTCGAGGAGAAGTGACCGCGGAAGCCGAGCATGTGCGCCCAGGCCCACAGGCGCCGGTCCGGATACAGCGGGTCGAGCCGCTTGCACGCCTCGATCAGACGGCGGGTGTGGTCGGGGACGCCGTGGCGGTCGAGTTCGGACAGCTCACCGATGCTGCGGTCAAGGGTGCCGGTGTTCTCGGCGGCCTTGGTGGCGTACTTCGCGACGTAGGAGGCGACAGCCTGTTCCGTGATGTCGGAGCCGTCAACGAAGGCCTTGACCGGGCGGACGTCGAGCTGTCGGCCCCAGCGGAAGGTCCGGGCCGGTTGGTCGGCGGCGGCCGGGACAGAGACCGAGGTGTAGGAGTGCTCGGCGGCGGCCCGGATCGCGTCGCTGAGGAGGTCGACCGTGGCCCAGGCCGGCGGCGGGGTGCCAGGACCGTCCGGTCCGTCGATCCGGATCACGGCATGGAAGTGCAGCGCGCCGCGCTTCTGGAACTCCGCGACCTTGCCGTACGACAGGCGGGCGCGCTCCTTCAGCTCCCGTTGCGAGAGGCCGGCGCGGGCGGCGACTTCCCGGCGGAGCCGGTTGGTGAAGCGCTGCCAGAGCTGCCCGGCGTGGTTGTTGAACAGCACCGCGCCCGCGTAGTCGTACGTCTCCGGGTCGAGGGCCGTACCGAGGACGGGATCGTCGGCGGCGTGGCGGGTGCCGCAGCGGCAGACGCCCCGGTCGGGCCGGTTGTGGACGCGTCCGAACGAGGGGGCGGTGAGGGTGGCGAAGACGCGGGGATGGTCGCGGACGGTGGCGGGGATGTCGCGGCGGTCGTCCCCGGCGAGGCCGGCGCGGATGAGGTGGTAGGTGTCGCCCGCGTAGGTCCAGGCGCAGGACGGGCAGCGGGAGGCCCGGCGGTTGCCGCAAGCGAGGCGGAGGCGTCCGCCGGGTTCGCCCTCGGTGGAGTAGTGGTGCAGGGTCTCGCCGGTCATCTTGTCCTTGTGCAGGACCCAGCCGGTCAGGTGGATGGGGTCGGCGCAGCCGCCGGTGCGGCGGATCTGCTCGTGCCAGCGGTGGTAGTCAGAGGCCGAAGCCACCCTCAGCAGGTCGCCGAGGGTGGTCGGGTCGAGCAGCTGCTCAGGCACGGGCACCCTCCCGGTCGGGGCGGGTGCGGGTGACGCCGAGGCCGTTGCAGGCCGGGCAGTGCGCGGTGATGGTGCGCAGGTGGCCACGGTGGTCGCGGCCGCCGAGCGTGACGGCGACGGAGGCGAAGCCGTCGCAGGCCGGGCAGATCCTCGGCGGGGGCGAGCTGTGGTGGGCCATGATGGTGGTTCCTTTCGATTGCGGTTGGAAGGAACGGCCCCGGGTGGCGGCGTGCTTGGCGGCTTGTGCGCCACCCGGCGGCCTCTCAGCGAGTGGTGCGGGAGCCCCGGCGGGTGCGGCCCTTGGCCGCGTACATGGCCGCGTCGGCAGCGGCGAGTGCGTCCGTCAGGACGGGCACCGCGAGATCCGCGACGGGGCAGACGCCGACCGAGGCGGCCATCGGGAGGAACGTTCCGTGGTAGGGCAGCGGCCGGTGCAGTACGGCCGTGAGCGCGTCGAGGTCGGCGGCGGCCAGGTCCTGGACGACGGCGACGAATTCGTCTCCACCCAGGCGGCCAGCGGTGCCGTTGTGCCCGCACCAGGTGCGCAGCCGGTCGGCGGTGGCGACGAGGGCGGCGTCCCCGGCGGCGTGGCCGTGGGTGTCGTTCAGGTTCTTGAAGTGGTCGAGGTCGACCAGGAGCACGGCCGCGTTCGGGTGCCGGCGGATGAGGTGTTCGGCGCGGGCGGTCCATCCGGCGCGGGTGTGCAGGCCGGTGAGCGGGTCGCGGCGGGCGGAGGCGAGACGGCGGGTGAGGATGCCGCCGTGCAGGGCCCAGCCGAGTAACGGCACGATGCTCGCGGCTGCGGTCAGGTCCATGACGTTCTCCTTGGCGATGGCGATTGGCTGGTGGAGCGCGGTCCCAGAGGTGGCGGCGTGCTTGGCGGCTTGTGCGTCGCCCCGGAGACCGTTCAGCGACCGTGCTGGGAGGACATGAGCGAGCGGATAACCAGGGCGCAGACGGCGACCGAGGCGGCGGTGACGGCGACCGCGAGGAGCATGGAGACCAGGACGGTGCCGACGACCAGGACCACGGCGGTGCCACCGCCTATCAGGGCGAGCACGGACCCCGGGGTGAGCTGCACTGTGGGCCGTGAAGACACCGGAGCCGCAACCGGGGCGACCGGCGAGGGAACGGGGGTGGGCTGCTGCTGGATGACGACGGTCGGCTCAACGACCCGGGCGGGCGGGGTGATGAGGCCGGTGGGCTGCGGCATGACCGGGATCTTGGGGCGGAACATGGCGGATCTCCCCTTCTCGGGTGCTTACTTGACGGCGGTGTCGATGACGGGGGCGAGCATGCTGTCGGCGATGAGGTAGCCGCCGAGGAGCAGCACCAGGACCAGCCAGAGGGGCGGGCGGAAGAGCTTGCAGCCGAGGTAGCCGACGACGGCGAGGGCGAACCAGAGCGGGACGTCCATGGGTGGTGGTCTCCTAGCGGACGCGGCAGCGGTGGGTGCGGGCGGCGAGCTGGGCGGCGCTCTGGCTGGTGTAGTCGGCGGACCAGCCGCAGCGGTCGGCGGTGCAGACGGCGGCGTGCTTGGTCTGGCCGGTGCGGTTGCGGTGGGTGCCGATCTGCACGGGGCCGATGCGCATCACGGAGTGGAAGTTGTCGCGGGCGGGCATGTCAGTCGCTTTCCTTCCGGGTGGTGGTGGGGTCGGGGAAGCTGGCGCGGATGCCGGCGGCGGTGGCCGGGTCGGTGGTGCGGCGGGCGGCTTCCTCGGCGAGCAGGTGGGCGAGGTAGGGCCGGTTGGCGGCGGTCATCTTGCGGGCGCCGTCGAGGTAGTCGGCGGCGGTCAGGTCGGCGGTGTCGGAGGTCATGGGGCGTCCTGCCTTTCGGTTCAGGCGAGTTGGGCGGCGATGGCGTCGGCGAGGTGGGGCGGGACGCCGAGGCGGGTGCGGAGGGTGTCGGTGTCGATCGGGGCGCCGGTGCGGTCGCGGTACTCGGCGGCGACCTTGCGGGCGTGGTCGATGAGGACGGCGGGGACCGCGGGCGTCCGGAAGGGCCGGCGGTTCCTCTACCAGGGCTGGGGCGGGCTCCGGGTCTGGAACGGGCTCGGGGGTTGGTTCGCGGCCGTCGGCGAGGTCGGGTTCCGGGGTCGGTTCGGGTGCTGGCGGAGTCGGTGTGCGGTGGTCGGCGGAGTGGGCGAGGAGGGTGCCGCCGAGGAAGGCGAGGGCGGGCCATCCGGCGACGCCCAGGCGGAGCAGGGCGGGCGGGTCGGCCAGGTCGAGGAATCCGGCGGTGGCGACGTTGGCGCCGAGCGAGGCGAACAGGGCGATGAGGAACCAGCACCAGGCCAGCCGGGAGGGACCCTCGGAGCGCAGGCGTCGCCAGGCGGCGACCAGGAGCAGGTCGACCGAGATCGGGTAGGCCCAGGCCTTCCAGCCGTCCTGTCCGGCAGCGGCGGCCAGGTCGTGCAGGTGGGCGAAGGAGAGGGCTCCGGCGATGACGGCCTGGACCAGGACGGCGTCGACGCGCAGGCCGTGACGGGCGGCCATCAGGACTCCTCCCCTGTCGGCGGTTCGGGGAGCGAGGCGGCCAGGGACGGGCTGACGGCATCGACGAAGTCGAGGTCAGCGCCGGTCGTGTCGGCGTAGAGGGCGAGCTGGCCCAGCAGCAGGACGGTGCGGGCGAAGTCCTCGCAGTCGGGACACATGGCGCGGGTCCTCCCTTCATCAGGCATGGCAGGGGTAGGGAGCTGGCGCGAAGGCGGTCGCGCCGACCGAGGAGGCGGGGAAGGTCAGGCCGTGACGGGAGCCTTGGACAGCCGCACCGGGGCCTCAGACGAGCTGGTCAGCTCGGGCCGGAAGGGGGCCAGTTCGGGCAGGTCCGGGGTGCGGTCAGCGTGCCGGTTGCAGACGTTGACGGCCTGGCGCAGGGAAGTGTGCGGGGCGCGGATGCGGTGCCAGCCGCCGGTGGAGTCCCCGGCGACGGCGAGGCCGCGCAGTTCGGCGGGGATCTGGATGGCGGCCAGGACAGCGTCCGGGGAGATGTCGCCGAAGGCCATGTTGGCGCTCGTCTCGTCGTTGACGCGGTGGGCGGTGCGGCCGGTGAGCTGGGCGCGGAGCATGGTGATGCCCTTGCCGAGTTCGGAGCCGAAGCGCTGCCCGCAGATCTCCAGGTAGATGCCGGCCGCGCGGCCGAGCTGGGCGAGACGGACCAGCGCGGTGATGATCCGGTCGCGCCGCTTCTCCTCCTCCTTGCTGGCGAACAGGGCGAGTTCGGCGACCTCGTCGACCAGGACCACGACCGGCACCGGCCGCAGGTGGTCGGGCAGGTCCCAGATGTCGGCGGCTATCTCCGCATCCGGCACATCAGCGGCGATGCGCTGCTCGGCACGGATGAGCTGGTAGACCCCTTCCATGCGGGACACGAGCGCGTCGAGCAGCTCGGCCGCGGTGTCGGGGTCGTCGGCCAGCGCGGAGAAGCGGCGGGCCAGCGGGAACAGCTCCACCCCCTGCTTGCAGTCGATGCCGACCAGGGCCACGTCCATCGGGGCGAGCCCGGCGACGAGGTTGCGCTGGTAGACGGACTTGCCGGACTCCGTGGCGCCGAGGGTGAGGGCGTGCGGGACGGCCCGGTAGTCGCGGTAGTGCACCGATCCGTCCTCCCGCAGAGCGACGGGCACGAGCATCGGGCGGGTGTCGACCTTGGCGGGCATCTGCACCCGCTTGAGGACGTCGTAGCCGGTCATCCGCACTTCCACGACCCCGGAGCGCACCTCACGCGAGGTGACCCCGTACATCGAGAACGAGTGCCGCAGCCGGTCGGAGGCGGCGGCGATGTCGAAGGCGTCCTGTCCGGGGCGCAGGCCCAGCCGCAGGACCAGGCCGGTCCGGGTCGGACGGAAGCGCAGGATGCGCGGCGGACGCGACTCCGGCACCGGCCGGTTCGTCATCCGGGCCAGGGCCAGGCGCCAGCGCGAGGGCGGGACGGTCAGCCCGCAGGCGTCCATGACGGAGGCGTAGCGGACTAGCACCCGCAGGCTCGCGAGGGTGACGCCGAAGGTCATCCAGTACCAGGCGGGGCGCCGCCACCGCAGGAGACCCGCAGCGGCGACGACCAGCACCAGCGCGACCGTGAAGGCGGTCACGATCAGGCCGCCTTCGAGTTCGCGGCAGCGGCCGCGAGGGAGGTGACGGCGACGGCGCGGAAGGCGATGCCGTGCCGCTTCTGTCCGTTGAAGTCGTTCTCCCACGGCCGGGCGATCAGGCCCGTGAGGGCGACCGGCGTGCCCATGGTCAGCTCACCGGTGATGCCCGGCTCCGGGACGGTGATGGACAGGATCTCGACCTCGTCGTTCGCCGCGAACATCACGTCAACGGTCATCAGCTTCGCGCCGGTCTCGACGTCGGTGGCGATCTCGCCCGTGCGGCGGTCCTTGACCTTCGGCTGCGGCGTCTTGGCGACCATCACGGTCGCGGCGGAGGTGTCGACGGGAATCTGACGCATGATGGAACTCCCTTGAAGAGGGGCGGGAGCGGCGTACTTGCTTGGCGGTGGGTCGCCGCTCTCGTACGTTGGCTGTAACCCGCAGCGAAGCCGCAGGGGTTGCACTTCCTGCTGGTGCGCACCAGTAGGTTGCATCTGGTGCGCGCACCAGATGTCAAGCACTGTCGCCGCGTCGGCGTCTCAACTCGCCTTGCTGCGATGGCTTTAGGGAACCGTTTCTGCCAACGCCCCGGTAGCCAACAGGGGTTAACACATGACGCGTTAACCCCTGCCGACCTACTCAGATGTGAGGCATGCTGCAATGAGGTCTCTGTAACCCCGACAGGCGGCGTGACGTGAGGAACGGACTCAAGGCAGCAAGGAGCGCACGGGAGTGGTCGCAAGAGCGGCTGGTCCGGGAGATCGAACGTCATGCGCGACAGCACATGCTGGATGTCGCATCAACAGCCAGCCTGCGCGTGTACGTCTCGGAGTGGGAGAACGGACGGCGCACCATCTCGTCGCGCTACGCGAAGATACTGCGAGCTCTGCTCGGCGTTACCGACGACTAACTTGGCGACAGGACCGAGCCATTGGTGCCGTCGCCGATGACAGACGGATACGACGATCTCCTGGGGCGGATAGACGCGGCTCGAAGCATCAGCCTGACCATGGTCAACACCTTCATGGACCAGACGGAGCTACTCAGGACCATGGACCGCCAGATGGGTGCCGCGAGTCTCGTCGACCAGATGACGGCCCACCTGGCGACTCTTGAGGACGCTCTCACCTTCGCCGTACTTCCAGAAACACGGCGCCCGGTTGCTCGAGCATTGGCCGGCGCGGCGACGCTGGCCGCCTGGCAGGCGCTCGACGTCGGTGCCGTTGACCGTGCATGGCGTCACTACGAGCTGGGCAAACGAGCAGCCCAAGAAGCCGAAGAGCCTATGTACTTGGCGCATGCCACGGCCGAACAGGCCTACGTGCTCTGCGACGCGGGACGCGCACCGATGGCAGTGCAACTGATACGCGATGCGCAGCGACTCGGCGGTAAGTCCATGTCCCCACGCCTCATTGCCTGGCTGTACGCGGCCGAGGCTGAGATCTGTGCCAGGGCGGGCCTGCCCGACGACTGTCAGCGTGCATTGGAGAGCGCCATGCAATCCCTGCCTGCAGGCGGAGAGGCCCGCGACCCGGACATGCTGAGCATCTTCCTGAACGAAGGACATCTCGCCAGGTGGCGCGGCAACGCGCTAGCCCTGATCGGTGACGATGAGGCGGTGAGCAGCCTGTACACAGCGCTCGACAACGCCGACCCCACGTTCATACGGGCATCCGCTGGGCTGCGTTGCGATCTCGCCCAGGCACACATCGCCCGCGGCGAGTACGACCAGGCGCACGAGCACCTCCGCCAGGCCCGCTTGATAGCGAACCGCACGGGGTCAGTTCGTCAGCGGCGGAGGGTCGAGCAACTCATGCAGCGGTTGTAGGCGAAGCGCCGGCACCGCGCGATGACAGAACATGCAGCAGGGCGACTAGCGTTCCCGAACCCATGAGGTCACCGCGCGCCATGAGCCCCGGGATGTCCGAGAGCGGTACCCAGGCGATGTGTCCGGCTTCTTCGAGGTCCGTAGGCTCGCCGACGAGCTTTGCCCCCTGCCCCACAAAGATCTCGTGGGGCGAGTCGACCATGCCGACCATGGGCTGGTAGGTGACCACGTGCTCAAGTGCGTCAGGCCGCCAACCAGTCTCTTCCTCGACCTCACGCAGCGCCGTCTGTCGAGGGTCCTCACCCTCGTCGACGATGCCGCCCGGGAGCTCCCAGCCGAAGGAGTTCGGAACGAAGCGGTAGCGCCACATCATCAGGACGCGGTCCTGGTCGTCGATGACGGCGGCGATCGCCACATGGTGCAGCTTCACCACGTGATGCTCGAAGCGCTCGACCCCAGGCGGCTCGACGTCGACCAGACTGAGCTTGACCCAGCGATTGTCGTACAAGGTGCGCTCGCCGTGGATCTGCCAGGGCTCCAGATCGGCCGGCGCTTCGGTCGTCACGGAGCGATCGGGCACGCGGTAGGAGCTACGGCCGTGCACCTCGATGGCTCCCTCGGCGATGAGCTTCGCGAGCACCTGGCGCAACGCCGTACGGCCAATGCCCAGCTCCTCGGACAACGTCCGCTCGGACGGGATCTTGGAACCAGGCAGGTACTTCCCCGTCGAGATCCATTCACGGATCGTGCGGTAGACCCGCTCTGACTTTGGCCCCATCCGGTGAGCACGCTCCCTGCCGTCCAGTTATGTCGTCCGACACAAGCGTAGCCAGAAGCTACTCACATGAGTAGGCACGAACCGAACCAGACGATCAGCGAGGTGTCGGATCCCAGCTGATGCCTGACGTTCTGGTCCCAGGTGATGCTTGACGGTGGGCCTAGAGAACATGGGAAGCCCCGTGGGGCTTGTTCGCTT
>NZ_JBIUBX010000002.1:384304-428171 GCF_044548445.1 Streptomyces sp. NPDC052016 | reverse complement strand
CACACGCCGCAACGACGCGCACAGAAAAGCCGATCACGGCCACTGTCAACCATCAGCTGGGACCGAACTGTCAAGCATCACCCGGGACCGGACAGACGATCAGCGAGGAGCGCGGTACAACTTTCCCTACATCATCAAGGCCCGCGCACGGCGCGGGCGCGCGCCGCCTCTGCGGCGCGGCCTGCCTCCCGTCTTCGCCCCGGCTGGCCGCGCCCGGCGGCGCGCTCGGCGGCTGCGGGCATGAAGTGGGGAGACACCCCCTCTGTGGCTGGGGCGGTCGGCTCCACGGCTTTAGGCAGCCACTTTGGGGCGAGCCTCTAAGATCATGGCCCCAACGTCGTACTTTACCGGGCAGGTCCACAGACTGCCCGACTCGCCATCAGCTTACGGGGCCATGATCACTCGCCCCAAAGCAGCTCCGTAAGTTGTTCGGTGGCCCGGGAGGGCCGGATGTGGCTTCAAAGCAGCTTGCCGACCGTGGCTCGGCTGGAGTGGCCGTCCGGTCCTTCGGGGCGCCCTGGTCGCTGATTGAAATACGCGGAACGCGTCGCTGTTTACGGAGCTGACGACGGGGTGTCCTACGGGCCGACGGAAGCAACTCGGCTGCGGGAGGGACGCGTGAGCAAACAGCGGGCCCGGATATGGGTCGGTATCGACGTGGGCAAGGGCCATCACTGGGCTGCGGTGGTCGATGAGACCGGCGCGACTCTGTGGTCGAAGAAGATCGAAAATGACGAGTCGGCAATCCTGACGGCACTCGGCGAGATCCTGGACCTGGCCGATGAGGTGCACTGGGCGGTGGACATCTCCAGCAGGTCCTCCGCACTGTTGCTAGCGCTGCTGGCCGCCCACGGGCAGCAGCCTGTCTACGTGCCCGGGCGGACAGTCAATCGCATGGCCGACGCCTACCGGGGCGAAGCCAAGACGGATGCCCTCGACGCCTATGTCATCGCAGAAACCGCCCGTCACCGCCGGGACTTCACCACCCTCGACGTTCCCGCGCAGCTGGCCGCCGACCTCGCGCTCCTGACCGCTCACCGCACCGACCTGGTCGCCGACCGGGTGCGGACGGTCAACCGGCTCCGCGACGTGCTCACCGGCATGTTCCCCGCCCTGGAGCGGTCCTTTGACTACTCGGCCCGCAGGGGTGCACTGGTGTTGCTGACCGGCTACCAGACTCCGGCTGCCCTGCGTCGGCGCGGCTCGGCCCGCCTGACCTCTTGGCTGGTCACTCGAGGTGTTCGCGACGCGGACAGCGTGGCCGCCACTGCCATGGAAGCCGCCCAGGCCCAGCAGACCGCGCTGCCCGGCGAGGACGCTGCCGCACAGATCGTCGCCGACCTGGCCACTCAGATCCTGGCCCTGGACGACCGACTCAAGCGCATCGACCGGCAGATCCGCGACACCTTTCGCGCCCACCCACAGGCCGAGATCATCGAGTCGCTGCCCGGCATGGGTCCCATCCTGGGAGCCGAGTTCGTCGTCGCCGCGGGCGACATGACCGCCTACGTTGATGCCGGTCACCTTGCCTCGGCCGCTGGGCTGGTCCCTGTCCCCCGCGATTCCGGCCGCCGCACCGGCAACCTGCACCGCCCCAAGCGCTACAGCGCCGTCTGCGCAGAGTCTTCTACCTCTCCGCGCAGACGAGCATCATCCGCGACGGCCCCAACCGGGAGTACTACCTCAAGAAACGCGGCGAGGGCTGCAAACACGTCCAGGCCGTCATCGCCCTCGCACGACGCCGAACCAGTGTGCTGTGGCCCTCCTGCGCGACGACCGAGCCTTCACCCCCGCCCCGCCCATCACACAGACGGCTTGACTCAGCCCGAGGCCACAAACCCGGCAGCGTGGTGGAGGCCGGTGGGGGTGCAGCGAGGCACACGCGCGCCTGATCGGCCAGCGTGCCCGCCGACGTGGCTGACTTTCGTCGGCACAGGCACAAACGATCTCCGAGTCGAGATGCCGCCCTCACTGGTGGAGGGCGTGCCCAACGGCCTTGACTGGGTCAAACTCCAGGCCAAAGTCGTTCCGCTGACCTAGGCTCTTCGCCGTCGGCGGTGGCCATGCGGGATCGCGCGTCGAGTGGTGCATGATCGGGTGTCGGCGGCGAACCAGGACGGGGGGCGGGGTGTGAGTGTCATGGGTGTGTGGGTCGTCGGGGCAGTGCCTGACGAGCGGATAAAGAATCTACTGTCCGCCGCGGTTCAGACCTCGCCGTGGGCACCGACGTCAACGCACGCTGATGTGACTGGAGGGTTAGCTTGGTGGCGGAGCAAGGCACGGGCGTCTCTGTTCACCTCGTCCAAGACCACTGCTGCCAGTTGGGTGGCTGAAGAGGACGCCTTCCGGCTGAGCGCATTCTTCGACAGCTGCTATGACGACTCCGAGCCGGTGGAGGCGCTGCGCGACGCCGTCATGGACCAGTTCCCGCCCGAGGGAGACGAGGGCCTGTTCGCGGCCGTGGCACGCAAGACCAGCCCGTTCTCGGCCTTGGCGTACGCGCTCGGTCCCGATGCGGTGTTGCGACTACCGGGCTGGTTTGGGGACTTCCTGCTCGACACCGCACAGGTCCGCGCCCAGCTCCCCGCGGCGGAGGAAGCCCTCACCTTGACCGGAACCCAGCGGCGGGACGCGGTCGAGCGAATCCATGCCTGGATGACCGGCTTGGGCGACGATTCCGACCATGACGTCGATGAACTCCTTGACGGCCCACTGCGCGTTCTCCGCCATGCTGCCCGTATCGGGCAGGGTGCGGCTGGCCAGGTCCGCTGGTATTGACGGAGTGGAACGCTCCTTGGACCACGGGGGAATCCTGTAAGGCACCGCAGGTCAGCGGCTTCTCAGGTCAGGCGCCATCCGCGTAGCGATCTTCCAAACTGGTGCTCCCAGACCCGACCACGGGGCGCTTGACTGGTCCATTGAAACTCCAGCCCAAAGCCGCTCCGCCGACCCGTCATTTCCACTACGATCTACCAACACAAGCACGAGCGAGTGGGGGAAACATGACGGGTCACGACGCTGCCAATGACAGCGCCGGGGGCGATTGGCCGGACGTCGATGAAGAAGTTCCTGAAGAGACCAGGGAAGAAGAAAGCGGAAGCGTGCGCCCAGATCTTGGCGCGCCCACAGACCTAGAAAGAATCTGATTCGAAAGCTCGCCAGTTACGAAATCGATTTCAAGCAAATCAAGCATGATCGTCTCATTTTTCAGCCGAACCCGAAGTGGGATGGCAGCACCTCCGATGAAACCCATCTGCCCCGCGACCGAGCCGCAGAACTACTGGAGCAGCTAAACCAGAAGCCACGTATCTCCACACGATGGGCCGGTATCGTAGTCGAGAACCAGGGATACATCGAGGTTCTACTCCGCCCGAACACACAATTCATGATTCGGGATCAGCTTGTGCGCTCATTCAACAAGCTCGTCACAGACGACTTTGACACGTGCCGCAAGCACAGCGAAAGCGATCAAAGCGCCTTTCCTACCCTCGCACTCCCGCGAGTCGGAGGCGACATTGAGGAATTCAGGCTGCATCTTGTCAACGAGCGCTGCTGCATGGAGCTTTCCAGCCCATCTCCACTTTGTCACGTTCTCGCCAATGAAGGCTTTACGGTCCGCCCCAGATACCTCGCAAGCCTGAAGATCGAGTTCGGTCGAGAGATGACCGTGACCGAGATCGAAGACGAAGCCGAACCGATCATCAACTCTCTCATCTACGAGCTTGACGTACGAAACAATGTTAAGGCTCGTATCGCTCGCTGGCCCTCCAAATCAGATCGCCGCCCCTTTCGGCGTGCTCGCCCAAACAGGGTCATACGCTTCCCTCAAACGAAAATCGACCCAGAAGTCTCCGTTCTCTTCGGATTTGCAGGAAGCGCGTCTGGCAATCCACCCTTGTCTTTCCTCTCCTACTATCAAGTGCTAGAGAATTTTTTCCCACTTGCGACACGTCGGAGCGCGATCCGAAAACTGGAACTGGAGCTTTCAGACCCGCGCTTCGATCGCCGCGATGACAAGTTTCTGATGCGACTGCTCACGGTCGGCGAAAATGCGGCAGCAGCATCAGAATCGATTCAACTGAGGACACTCCTGGGAGAGTTCGTTCGCGGAGCGAGCCTTGTCGACTTCTTCACCGAAAGCGACTGGGGGAAGTATTTCACGAAGAATGGACCAATCCAAGGTATTCTCGACAGCGTAAATCCCGAAAATCGAACAAAGCCGCTATCGCATCAAGTCGCCGACCGGGTTTACAGAATCCGAAACCGGATTGTGCACGCCAAGGATGATCCCAAATTCGAGAGCGTTCCGGCACTGCTGCCGCAAAGCGCAGAGGCGGAAGCGCTCTGGCCGGACATCGAGCTCGTTCGGTTCCTGGCATTCGAAGTCATTCTGAGCGCGCAAGCTAGAAGCAAGTAGACCAGGTGTGCGGGCGCCAGGAGCCGGGACATCAACGGCACCGAACAGAGCGCCCCCACACGTCCGACACGGTGAGGGTCCCATATGGCTCCGGGCGGTGCTCACGAATGAGCGCCCTCCCGGGCCGTCCTCGGGCCGTGGAAGGGCGCTCAACGATGACCAACGTCGACAGCTACCGACAGCTCAGCAGCAGGTCAGGACGTTGATCGATAAGGCGGCCGCAGGTCACGGCCGCCAATGATCAGTTGTGGCTGGACTGACGCCGCCAAGCCAGCCCGTGTCTCACGCCCCCTGTTCCTCGACCAGACCGCAGGCGAAGGGGAACGACGACAAGACCTCCCGTCGTCCGGGGTCAGGCTCTGCTTCGGCCATGTCCGCCAGCACCCGCAGGAAACGGCTTCGCTGGTCTGGTGGCAGCTGGAGCAGTACCCAGCCCACGCATTCCATCATCTTCACCGCAGAGTCGGGATCCACCTCGTCGTCCTCGCAGCTCTCCAAGAACCAAACGATGTCGACGACCAGGCCGGCAAGGACGGGAACCAGTGGGTCCATGTCAGTCATCCGTGCAATCTATCCGCCCCCTACGACGGCAGGAGCATCACCTCCAGCAAGCCCGATGGCAGCGACGGCAGCAACGGCCTGGGCCGTCTCCGGGCCGTCCGACACTGACCAACGTCGACAAGCAGCGACAGGAGGTAGGCACATCAGCGCAGGTCAGCCCAACACCCCACAGCATCAGTACACTTAAGCACCCATTGAAACCAGTTCTAGTTATAGTGGGCAATGGCCGTGGGACGGAGGGCAGATGACCAGCAGCCAGGTGCACCCCCCGACGTACGACCACGGCGGCGGCGTCCGCTCCCTCCGGGTCCCCATCCCGGACAACCCCCTGGGCCACACCCTCGTGTACGTCGTCGACACCGACCGCGGCCCGGTCCTGATCGACACCGGCTGGGACGACCCGGCCTCCTGGGACGCCCTGACCGCCGGGCTCGCGGCCTGCGGTACGTCCGTCGCCGAGGTGCACGGTGTCGTCATCACGCACCACCACCCCGACCACCACGGCCTCTCCGGCAGGGTGCGCGAGGCGTCCGGGGCGTGGGTGGCGATGCACGCGGCGGACGCCTCGATCGTGCGGCGGGCCCGCGGGACCCGCCCGGAGCGCTGGTACACGTACATGGCGGACAAGCTCGCGGCCGCCGGCGCCCCCGAGGAGCACGTGGCGCCCCTGCGCGCCGCCCGCCGCCGGCACCTCCCCGGCCTCTCCCCCGCGCTCCCCGACCGCGAGATCATCCCCGGGGAACTCCTCGGCCTCCCCGGCCGCCGGCTGCGCGCGATCTGGACCCCGGGACACACCCCGGGCCACGTCTGCCTGCACCTGGAGGAGGAGCACCCGGCCCGCCTCCCGGGCCGGGGCCGGCTGTTCTCCGGCGACCATCTGCTGCCCGAGATCACCCCGCACATCGGCCTGTACGAGGATCCCGACGACGCCACCGTCACCGACCCCCTCGGCGACTACCTCGACTCGCTGGAGCGCGTCGGTCGCCTCGCCCCGGCCGAGATCCTCCCCGCCCACCAGCACGCCTTCACCGACGCCCCGTCCCGCGTACGGGAGTTGCTCGGCCACCACGAGGACCGCCTGACCGGCCTCCTCGCCCTCCTCGCCACCCCCCTCACGCCCTGGCAGCTCGCCGAGCGCATGGAGTGGAACCGGCCCTGGCAGCAGATTCCGTACGGGTCGAGGAACATCGCCGTGTCGGAGGCCGAGGCGCATCTGCGGCGCCTGGTGAAGCTGGGGCGGGCGGAGGCGGTGACGGGGAGCGAGCCGGTGGCGTACCAGGCGGTGTGAGCCGGTGACGTACGTGGCCGTGTGAGCCGGCGGTGTACGGGACGGTGGGCCGGTGCGTCCCGAGGGTGTGAGCCGACGTCACCACAGCATTGGCCGGAGGTCGCCTTGTCGCGGGGCTCCCCGGGAATGCAGCATGAGGGGGTCGAGTTGCCGAAGCCGCTGCCGGAATACCCAGTACGGGACGACACAGTGCGGGTTCACGGTACTCCGGGGCGCATCACCCGAGGGGAACTGTCATGCACAGCGACGTAGTGAGCCGCGCCGCCGCACACGCAGTGGGTGAAGCCCGTCCCACCGGCAGCCACGCGGAGAGCGAGGTCACCGGGTCCGGGCGCGTGTCCCTGCAGACTCTCAGCCTCCGGAACGAGCGGAGCGTACTGCGGGCCGCCGCGGTCGACGACGACGTGACCGCGGGATTCCAGTCCCACATCTGAGACCGGAGCGGGGACGAGGTGGCGGTGCCGGTGGCGGCACGGCCCTTCCGGCAGTTCGTGGTGAAGGTCCACAGCCGGTGCGATCTGGCCTGCGACCACTGCTACGTCTACCGGCACGCCGACCAGAGCTGGCGCCGGCAGCCCAGGGTCATGGCACCACGCATCGCGCGGGCCACCGCCGAGCGCATCGCCGAACACGCGGCCGCCCACCGGCTGAGGCGGGTCACCGTCGTGCTGCACGGCGGCGAACCGCTGCTCGCCGGACCCGAACGACTGAGCTCCATGGCCCGTGAACTGCGGCGGTCACTGGACGGCGTCGCCGTGCTCGACCTGCGCATGCAGACCAACGGTCTGCTGCTCGACGAGGCGTTCTGCGCGGTGCTGGCACGCGAGCGCATCCGCACCGGAGTCTCCCTGGACGGCGACCGGGCCTCCCACGACCGGCACCGCGTGCGGGCCGACGGCTCCGGCAGCTACGACGACGTCGTCCGGGCGATCCGGCTGCTGGGGCGGCCCGCGCACCGGGCGGCCTTCGCCGGGCTGCTGTGCACGGTGGACGTGTCCAACGATCCGGACGCGGTCTACGAGGCCCTGGCCGAACTGCGGCCCCCACGCGTGGACTTCCTGCTGCCCCACGCCACCTGGGACCATCCGCCGCCCCGCCCGCACGGCGACGCGGACTACGCGGACTGGCTGATCACCGTCTACGACCGGTGGAACGCCGACGACCGGCCGTTCAGCATCCGCATGTTCGAGTCCGTGGAGGCCGCCGCCTCGGGCGAGGCGGGCTTCACCGAGGCGCTCGGGCTGGGCAGCCCCGATCTCGTGGTGATCGAGACCGACGGGTCGATCGAACAGGCCGACTGGCTCAAGACGGTGGGCGAGGGAGCACCGGCGACCGGCTTCCACGTCCTGTCCGACACGTTCGACGAGGCGTCCGCCCACACCGGCTTCCAAGCCCGCACGCTGGGCCTGGACGGTCTGTCCGAGCAGTGCCGTCGGTGCCCCGTGGTGGAGATCTGCGGCGGCGGGCTCTACGGCCACCGGCACCGCTCCGGCAGCGGCTTCGCCAATCCGTCGGTGTACTGCCCCGACCTGCTCCGGCTCATCCGGCACGTCCGGGCCGCGCCGGCCCCGCCGCGGGACACGCTGGAGCCTGCCGACTTCACCGCGCTCACGGCCGGCGGCGAGCGGGAGCGTACGGCCGTGCTGCGGCTGGCCGAGGCGCAACTGAACCTGCGGCGCGCGATGCTGGCCTATCTGCACCAGGGCGGAGCCGGCTCGGCCGGCGCCTGGCAGGCGTTGCTGGGCATGGACGGTCCCGCCCTGGACGCCGTGCTCTCCGACCCGGCGGTGCACGCCTGGGCGGTGGCCGCTTGCGCGGCCATCGCACGCGGGCTCGACGTTCCCGACACCGCGCTGCTCGACGGAGTGGCCCTGGCCACGGCCGTGCACGCCCGGCGGTCCCTCGAACTCCCGGTCCGCGTCGGTCCGTCCGGCGTGGTGACGCTGCCGACGGTGGGCCGGCTGCTGCTGCCCGACCCGGCGTCCCGCCCACCCGCGGGCACCGTCCCGGTGGTCGCCGACGACGGCGGGGTCCGCCGGGCCGACGGCGGCACGGCGGTCTGGGAGCCGGTGCGGCGTCTCGCGGTCGGCGGCATCACGCTACGGCTCGCGCACGCCGACGACCACCGTCCGACGGGCGCCGGGGGCGACCGGCGACCGGCGACCTGGAGGACGGGCACCGGACGGACCGACGCCGGACGGACCGTCGCCGAACGGGCGGGCACCATTCCGACGGACGCCGGGGGGACGGGCACCGGACGGACAGAGGCATGGCAGAGGTCCCTCGAGGCAGCCTGGGGCATCCTGTCCCCTCGGCAGCCGCATCTGGCGGCCGCGCTGGCGGCCGGCGTGAGCACCGTGGTGGCCGTCGACGGCGAACCGGCGGAGGGCGCACCCCGCCCGCCCTTCGGAGCGCTGGCCCTGCCCCTGTCCGCCCCGCCCGAGGACCTCGCGCTGGCCCTGGCCCGCGAGTGGCAGTACGCCAAGTTCGCGGCCCTGCGCGACCTGTACGACCTCGGGGGCGCGGGCCGGGATGCGCTGCGGCGGGCGTACGTGCGGCTGGCCGTGGCCCGGGCATGGCGGGCGCGTCCGGGCGACGCGGACCGGGAGCGGGCGGCGCACTGGCAGCGGGAAGCCATCGCCGCCCTGGGCTCGTTCGCCGACGAGGCGGGCGACCCGGCCGCGGCCGGCCGGCGCCTGGCGGCGGACATCGGGGCGGCGGCCCGCGCGCTCGACGAGGGCGCGTGACGGCGGTGCACACGGCCAAGGCCCTCGCGGACGACCTGCGCGGACTCGGACTGCGGCCGGGTGATGTCGTCCTGGTGCACAGCTCGCTGCGTCGTGTGGGCCCGACGGAACAGGGGGCGGCCACCGTCGTCGAAGGGCTGCGAGCCGCCACGGGAGCCGACGGCACGATCGTCGTGCCCACGTACACGGCGGGCAACTCCCTCTCCTCACCGCTGTACCGCGAGCGGGTGCGCGGCATGTCCGCGGCACAGGTCGCCGCCTTCCGTGAGGCGATGCCGGGGTTCGACCCGGCCACCACTCCCAGCACCGGCATGGGCGCCGTGGCCGAGTGGGTGCGCACCGCGCCGGGGGCCCGGCGCAGCGCGCACCCCCAGACCTCGCTGGCCGCGCTGGGGCCGCTGGCCGGACGGATCACCGGGGGCCACGCCCTCGACTGTCATCTCGGCCAGGCGTCCCCGCTGGGACACCTCTACCGGCTCGACGCGCGCGTGCTGCTGCTCGGCGTCGGCTTCGAGGCGTGCACGGCCTTCCATCTGGCGGAGTACCGTCTGCCCGCTCCGCCCCGGCGGGCCTACGACTGTGTCGTCGCCGACGGTGCGCGGACGGACGGGCGGCCGGGGCGGCGATGGCTGCGCTTCGAGGACGTGGCCCTGGACGACGGCGACTTCGGGCGCCTCGGCTCCTGGCTGGAAGACCGGCGGACGGACACCGGCCGGTACCTGGTCCGGCGGGGTCGCGTGGGCGCGGGAATTGCCCGGCTCCTCCCTATGGCTCTCTCGGTGGACTTGGCTGTGGAATGGTTCAAGGAACACCGCATGACCGGAGGGGGCAGCGCAGGTGACCGATCCGCACTTATCCGGCCGCCCGGCTGACGCCCAGGATCCGTATTTCTTCCACAGCTACGGCCATGTGCCCGCGCAACCCGGGGCACCGCGCGCCCCGGACGAGCGGCAGCAGTCGTTCCACGACCTGCTGTCGCAGTTCGTGATGCAGCTGTCCACGCACCCCGGGACGAGTCCGGTCGGCTTCCTCGACCGGCGCATGCCCCTGGGCGGCGAGTGGCGCAAGCATCTCAAGGAGGCGCTGGCGACCTGCCGGGTCTTCATGCCGGTGTACTCGCAGCGCTACGCCACCAGCCGCTGGTGCGGGATGGAGTGGGACGCCTTCGCGCGGCGGCAGGAGGTGCACCAGCGCTTCGCGCCGTACACCGTGAGCCCGATCGTGCCCGTGCTGTGGACCCCGCCCGCCCGGGTCACCCTGCCGGACGTCGTCCTGCCCTACCAGTACCACCACCAGGACCTCGGCGAGGACTACCGGCGGATGGGGCTGCTCGGCCTCATGGAGGCCGGGAAGTGGCCGAGCTACCGGCGCACCGTGTGGCGGATCGCGGAACGGGTCGTCGACGTCGCGACGACGGCCCGGTGGAGACCCTGCGACGCGAGTCTCTTCGACGATCTGCGCAACGTGTTCGCGCCCGGCGACCAGGAGGACACATGAGCCCCGTGACGGACTCCGGCCCGGTCTTCTTCCTCAGTTACGCCCGCACGCCGGGAGGCCTGTCCGGCCTCGACCTCGACCGGCCGGTCGTCGAGTTCTACGACGACCTGCGGCGGGAGGTGGCCAGACTGACCGGGGAGCGGGAGCCGGACGTCGGGTACATCGAGCGCCGGGACGCCCCCTCCGACGCGTGGCGGCCCGCGCTCGCGGCCAGCCGGGTCTTCGTCCCGCTGTTCGCGCCACGGTATTTCAGCGACCCGGTGTGCGGCCGCCAGTGGACGGCCTTCCGGCACCGGATGGGCCCGGACTACGACCGTGTGGTGGTGCCCGTGGTGTGGATCCCGCGCACCGCCGGCAGCGCGCTGCCCCTGGCCGCCCTGGACGTGCAGACCCAGCTGCCGCGCGAGGACGGTGCCGAGCAGCGGCACGCGCTGGAGCGGTACGCGGAGTCGGGTCTCTACCAGCTGATGGAGCTGGAGGACGACGACCGGCGCGCCTACCGGCACGTCGTGACCCGGCTCGCGGAGAGGATCGTGCGCTCGGCGGCCGAAGCGCCCGCGCGACCGGGCGGCGCCGAGCAGCCGGGCGAGCGCCGTGACCTGGGTGACGCCTTCGCGCCCCGGCCGCCGAAACCGGCGTTGCGGATCACGGTCCTGGCCCCCGTCACCAGCCGGCTGCCGCCCGGTCGTGACGCGGCCCGCTACGGCTCGGACGCCGCGGAGTGGCGGCCGTACGGCTCCGCCACCGGCCCTCTGTCCCAGCAGGCTGTCGCCGTGGCCCGCAACCTCGGCTTCGCGCCCGAGATCGTGCCGTTCGGCAAGGCCCGCGAGAGCCTCGCCACCGACGAGTCGGCGAACGGGCGGCACCGGCCCGTGGCACCCTGGGTCCTGGTGGTCGACGCCTGGGTGCTCGGTGATCTGAAGACCGCAAAGGCCGTGCAGCGCATCGACCGGGCGAACCGCGCGTGGCTGGCCGTGATGGCGGTCCTGGCGGACGACGATCCGCAGACCCGGCAGCACGGGGAGAGGCTGCGCTCCCTGCTGGAGGACACCCTGTCGCGGCACCGCAATCTGCGCGGCGGGCGCCTCACGGCCCGGGGCACCGCTGCCCGGGGCATACCGAACGCCGACGCGTTCGCCTGGCTCTTCGCGGAATTGGCGCAGAGCTGCTATATGCGGTATCTCGATGACATCCAGGATTTTTCTCCGCGCCTGCCGTCCAACAGGGCCCGGAGTCACGGTGGTTCGGAGGCCGACCAGTGACCGTCGAGAACACCAGGGCGCAGGCTTCTTCCCTCCCGGAAGGGGAGGAGGCGCCCGCGGGGAAGATCGTCACCTTCTACTCGTACAAGGGCGGCACCGGCCGGACGATGTCCCTGGCCAATGTCGCCTGGATCCTCGCCTCGGGCGGGAAACGGGTCCTGGTCGTCGACTGGGACCTGGACGCGCCCGGCCTCGACCGGTTCCTCCACCCCTTCCTGGACGCCGACCGGCTGCGCAGCTCGCCGGGGGTGATCGACCTCTTCCTGCACTTCAACCAGACCGTCGCGGAACAGCGCAGACAGCCGGAGAGCGACGCGCACGACGACTGGGAGCTCGCCGAGGCCGAATGGGTGGCCACGCAGGCCCGTTTCAACCACTGCGTCATCCCGGTCGACTGGCAGTTCCCCGGCGGCGGCCGGCTGGACTACGTCTCGCCGGGGACGCAGAACAAGGAGTACCTGTCGGCGTACTCGCAGTTCGACTGGCTGCGCTTCCTGGACCACACCTGGCACGGCCCGGTCTTCGTGGAGGCCCTGAAGCGCGAGCTGACGCAGAACTACGACTACGTGCTGATCGACAGCCGCACCGGGCTGAGTGACGTGTCGGACGTGTGCACGGTGCTGCTGCCGGACGTCCTGGTGGTCGCGTTCACCCCGAGCAGCCAGGGACTCGACGGCGCCCACGCCGTGGCCCAGAAGATCGACAACCTGTACGGCTACCGCGGGATCCGGCTCGTCCCGGTCCCCATGCGCGTGGAGGACGCCAACGGGGAGGCGGACCGTCTGGAGGCGGCCCGCGAACAGGTGCAGGCGAAGTTCGCCGACATCGTGCGCCGGCACTGCGCGGTGGACGCCCATGAGTACTGGGGCAGGGTGGAGATCCCTTACCGGCCCTTCTACGCCTACGAGGAGCTGCTGGCCCCGTTCCGGGACGCTCCCGGCAGCCCCACCTCGATGCTGGCCGCCTGCGAACGCCTGACCGAGGTCATCTCGGAGGGCGAGGTCAGGGCACTGCCCCGCATGGACGACGCGGAACGCAAACGGGTGCTCGCCCTGTACAAGCGGCCCAGGCCGATGGCCGACACCGACATCCACGTCAGCTTCGTGCCGGAGGACCGCACCTGGGCCGACTGGATCGAGTTCACCCTGAAGTCGGCGGGCTTCCGCGTGCATCTGCTGCCGGGCGGCGCTGCCGCGCGCACCGGCACCGAACGGGCGGTGGAGTCGGCCACCCGCACCGTGGCCGTCCTGTCCCACGCCTACCGGCGTTCCCCGGAGGCGCGCGCGGTGTGGGAGACGACCGACTCGCTCGACGGTCTGGGCAGCCGGCGCAGTCTGGTGACGGTCCGCGTGGACGACGTCCGGCTGAGTGCGCCGTTCTCCGATCGCACCGCCGCCGACATGACCCGCTTCGGCCCGGACGAGGACGCCGCCCGCCGGGCGCTGCTGAAGGCCGTCGACGCCCCCACACAGCCGCTGTTCAGCCCGGTCGTCTCGAGCAACGGCGGGCCTCGTTTCCCGGGCGCGGAACCCCCGGTGTGGTCGATGCCGCTGCGCAACACGGCCTTCACCGGGCGGGAGGAGCTGCTGGAGCTGCTGCGTGAACGGTTGCGGGCGGGCAGCGGCACCGTGCTCCTGCGGGGCATGGGCGGGGTCGGCAAGACGATGCTGGCGCAGGAGTTCGCCCACCGGTTCAAGGGCGACTACGACGTCGTCTGGCACATTCAGGCCGACCAGCGCAACCTCGCGGTGGAGCAGTACGCCCAGCTGGCCGGTGAGCTGGAGGTGCCCGAACGCAAGAACCCGACGGCGACGGCGGCCGGTGTGAAGGACGCGCTGCGCATGGGCCGGCCCTACAGCCGCTGGCTGCTGCTCCTCGACAACGTCGAGCACGTGAGCGACCTGTCCGATCTGCTGGTCAGCGGCAAGCAGGGGCACATCCTGGTGACCAGTCAGCGCTCCGAGGGCTGGGAGCGCTACGCGGAGATCATCGACGTCGGCGTGTTCGAGCGCGGTGAGAGCGTGGCGCACCTCCAGCGCAGGCTGACCGACTGCTCCACCGAGGAGGCGGACGAGGTGGCCGGCGCGCTCGGCGACCTGCCGCTGGCCATCGAGCAGGCCGCCGCCGTTCTCAAGGACAGCGGCCTGCAGACGCGCGAGTACGTCGAGCTGCTGCAGCGTCAGCCCGCCGCCGACACCGTCGGCCTGAGCGCCGAGGACCGGCTGCTCGACGTCTCCAAGACCTGGCAGGTGGCCATCGAGCAGCTGAACAAGAACTTTCCGCCCGCCGTGCAGCTCCTCAAGCTGGCCGCGTGGTTCAGCCCCGAGCCGATCTCCATGGACCTGCTGCAGAGCACGCAGATCGCGCAGGCCCTGACCGGCCACGACCGCCCCGCCGAGACGGAGAGGCGCCACCGGGCCTTCGACAGCACCGAGATGATCGCGCGGGCCTTCCAGGAGCTGAACCGGCTCTCGCTCGCCACGGTCGACCGCAAGTCCCGCAGCCTGCGGGTGCACCGCCTGGTGCAGATGTCGGTCCGGCTGAACATGACGGAGAAGGAGCAGGAGGAGACCCGGGACATCGTCTTCCGCACCCTGGTGGCCGCTCGCCCCGAGCAGGACGACCCCGAGGACCACCACACCTGGGAGCGCTACCGCATCATCTGGCCGCACCTGGGCACGCCCTGGGCGCTGACCGCCCCGGACTACGGCATCCGCAAGCTCATCGTGGACCGGGTCCGCCAGTTGCGCCGCCGCGGCGAGCTGAAGCAGGCGTACGACCTGAGCACCCGTGTCCACCAGGGCTGGCTCGAACACAGCGGGCCCGACGAGCGCTGGGTGCTGCACATGGGCTTCCAGATCGCCAACATCCTGCGCGCCCAGGGCCGGTACGAGGAGTCCCTGGCCATGGACCTGCAGGTGCTGGAGCGTCAGGAGGCGACCCTGGACAGCCCCAACGACCTGCACATCCTCATGACGTCCGGGGGCGTCGCCGCCGACCTGCGCGGCCTGGGCCGCTACACCGAGGCCCTGGAACGCGACCAGCTCAACCACGATCGCTTCCTGGAGTACTTCGGCGAGGACCACGAGCGCAGTCTGATGGCCGCCAACAACCTCGCGGTGTGCCTGCGCGTGTCGGGGCAGTACGCGGACGCCCTGCGGCTGGACCGCAGAACGATGGACATGCGGAAGGAGATCTGGCCGGATCACCCCTACACGCTGGAGTCGACCATCAGTTACGCCCGCGACCTGCTCGACTGCGGCGATTACGCGGGCTCCGAACTCCAGTTGCGACGCACCTACGACCGCTGTCTCGCCGGCCGGGAGTTCGGTCCGTCCGCCCCGACCACCATCAAGGCGGGCCGGGCCCTCGCGGGTGCGCTGCGCGGGCTCGGCCGGGCGCAGGAGGCGGAGGAGCTGAGCCGCACCGTGCTGTCCCACCTGCCCGCCGAGGAGGGCCCGGCCTCCCCCGACCGGCTGCTGCTGGAACTGGGGCTGGCGGGGGCGTTGGGCGCGCAGGGCCGTGCCGCGGAGGCCCGTGACCTGGCCTGCCGGATCCTGGACGACTGCCGTCGCCTCTTCCACGACAAGCACCCGTACACGGTGGCGTGTGCCGCGAACCTGGCGGTGCACCTCTACAGCGCCAACGAGGCCGCCTCCTCCCTGGCGTACGCAGAGCAGGCGGCGAAGGCCTTCGCCGAGATCTTCGACGAGGACCACCCGTTCACCCTGATGTGCCGCGTCAATCTGGCCAACGCCCAGGCCGCACTGGGCCGGCACGCGGAGGCCCGTACGGCCTACGAGGAGGTCCTGGACCAGTTGCGTCTGGTGCTCAACGACGATCAGCACCCCGCTCCGCTGGTCTGCGCGGCCAACCTCGCCGTCGTACGGAAGGAACTGGGCGAGACCGCGGCCGCCGAGCGGCTGCGGGAGGAGGTGCTGGGCGCGCTGACGACGAAACTGGGGGCCGACCACCCGCGCACCCTGGCACTGCGGGAGTGGAACCGTTCGGGCTGGGAGTTCGACCCCCACCCCATCTGACCGGCTCCCCGGGAGCGGGGACGGGCCGCGGAACGCCTACACCGCGGCCCCGAAGCGCTCGTGGGCCCGATCGCGGAGCCAGGCGAGGATCTCGGGTACGGCCGGCAGCGCGGCGAAGTGCGCCGCCCGCGGCTTCAGCACGGGCTTGGCCGAGGGGATGCGGTCGGCCAGCCAGCGGAAGTGGCCCACCGGCGAGAAGGTGTCGTGTTCCCCGTGCCACAGCAGCAGGGGGACCTCGACGATCTTGCCCGGGTCGAATCCCCAGTCCTGCCGGAAGGACAGCACGTCGTCGAGCCAACCGAAGGAGGAACGCACGGCGCTGGTCTGGTAGTTGGCGAGCAGCAGGCCCCGGATGCCGCCATGGCCCACCACCATCTTGTCGGCGGCGGGCAGCTCGGGGGTCAGCCAGGTCAGCAGCGATCCGGGGTTGTCACGGATGGCGTCCGCGTTGCTGGCCAGGTTGGCCTTGAGCCGGTCCAGGCATTCCGCCGACCCGTCCCGCATGGCCTCGGAAGCGGCCTTGTAGGCGATGACATTGGAGTTGGCCATGCCCTCGAACCAGTCGAGCCCGTCGGCGTTCGGGGGCGCGATGCTGACCAGGGCGGCGGCGCTGGCCACCCGGTGCGGCAGGAGCGCCGCGCAGGCCATGGCGTGCGGCCCGCCGCCCGAACGGCCGACCACGGAGAACTGCTCGATCTTCAGGTGATCGGCGATGGCCTTCACGTCGGCGGCGGCGTGCTCGACGGCGCGGCCCCTCAGCCGGCCGGACTCGCCGTATCCGGGCCGGTCGTAGGAGATGAGGCGGATCCCCAGTTTGTACAGATCGATGGCGCGCGGGCGCGGTCCGAACCTGCTGCCGGGAGTGCCATGCAGCAAGAACACCGGGTGCCCTTTCGGATCCCCCGACGTCTCGAAGAAGAGCAGCCTGTCACCGCCGCTCTTGACACTGCCCAACACCGGTGTGCCTCCCGTCGCCAGCGCCGCGGCCGCCCGGAGCGGGACCCAGAGAACCAGCATCCCGCCCGACAGGGCGCCCGTCGACACGCAAACCAGCCGTCTGCATGACGGACCGAGGGGCATGACACAACGTCAACAGGTGACGGTTGCGCCCCCTTGGATGCCGCTCACACCGACCAACGCTAGAGGATGTCTGCCCCGCACCGGGGCCATTCCGGCCGGGGTGCGGGCCATTTGGCGCAAAACGCATGTTTAGTTTGACATTACAGTGATCAACGGCGGCCACAGCGGCGAGAAGACGACACCACAGGCCGTAACGCCATGATCGAGCAGTTCACGCCCCCGCGCATCCTGACCTCCCAGTACGTCACCCTTTTCCCCTCGGGACCCTCCCGCGACCGCCATGCCCACGCCGTCGCATCACACGGAGAACGGCAACACAGAGCGACACCCAGGGGCGATTTCCGGCCGAACCGGCGACCAGCCCGATCCGGTGACGGAAACACGGCCCCGGGTTACGCCGTCGGGCGACGCTCCGCGACCTGGGCCAGCGAGCGCACCAACTCCTCCGCCTCGCCCAGGAGTCCCACTTCCTCCACCGTCATCGTCGGATTCGCCGCCCGCCGCCGCAGAGCCTCCGTCAGGCCCTCCCGCGTGAGGTCGGACGGGTCGGTGAGGAGGGCGGCGAGCATCGCGTGGGCCGGTGCGGCGATCGGCTCGGCGGAGACCGCGACCTGGGCGAGGATCACCGCGGACATGCCCCAGTCCAGGCCCGGGTCGCCCTCCTGGGCGGTGGCCCAGTCGATGACCCGCGGACCGTCGGGCATGAGGACGACGTTGTCCGGGTGCAGGTCGAGATGGAGGACGCTGGGGCCGGCGCCGGGCGCGGGGACGGCGTGCAGCGCGCGCAGCAGCCCGGCGAGGGTGGCGCCCGCCTCCGCCGCGTCGAGCGCGCCGGCCGCGAACGCCTGGAGCATCGTCGGCCCGTCCAGCCGTTCCATCACCAGGTCGGTGCGCGAGCCGGAGGGGCGTACGGCGGGCGCGGGGTAGCCGTGGGCCCGGACGTGCGCCATCACCGCCCCCTCGGCGGCCGCGTCGCCCCACCCCTCGCGGTCGCGGCGCAGCACCCACGCCCCGTCGAGCTCGTAGACGTCGGCCGTGCGGCCCGAGCCGAGCAGGCGGCCCGGCTGCCTCCCCGCGATCCCCCCGGTTGTCATGCCCTGAACCTACCGCGCGCAGCCCCACCCACCGGCACCCCTCAGGGCCTTCCCTACGGGCGAGTAGAGTGGCCGAGTCGTCATCACACCCGTACGGGGGGAAGCCGGTGCGAATCCGGCGCTGACCCGCAACCGTGAACCGCCCTCCGGGGCCGGTGAGCCGGACTGCCCCGGACAGGAACCATGACCGGCTCACGTGCGCCGGCAGCCCGCCGCCGCACGGCACCGTCGAGGTTTACGGAGCCGAGCCGCCGGGGTGTCCCGTGCTGCCCGGCTCCCTGACAGGGAGAGGCACCCGCCGATCATGAACGTCCGCCGCAGCGCCGCGGTCCTGGCCGCCACCGCAGTGATCGGCGCCGCCACGCCCGCCGCAGCCGCCGACCCGACCCCGTCCCCGTCGCCGTCCGTGGTGATCCCCTCCGGCCTGTACGGCAGCACGGACCCGACGTACGACGGCGTCTGGCGCCAGTCGCTCGCGCTGCTCGCCCAGGACACGGTCGGGGTGAAGCCGGCCGACAAGGCCGTGGACTGGCTGACCGGGCAGCAGTGCGCCGACGGCGCCTTCGCCGCGTTCCGCGCCGACCCGGCCAAGGCCTGCGACGCCAAGCTCATGGTCGACACCAACAGCACCGCCGCCGCCGTCCAGGCCCTCGCGGCCCTCGGCGGCCACGAGGCCGAAGTGGCGAAGGCGGTGACCTGGCTGAAGTCCGTGCAGAACGCGGACGGCGGCTGGGGATACGCGGCCGGCGGCGCCAGCGACACGAACTCGACGTCCGTCGTGGTCGGGGCGCTCGCGGCGGCGGGCGAAAAGCCCGCGGAGGTCGTGAAGGGCGGGAAGTCGCCGTACGACGCCCTGGTGAAGCTCGCCCTCCCCTGCGACGGCGCCGACGCGGGCGCCTTCGCCTACCAGCCCGACAAGACGGGCAAGCGGGCGGCCAACGCGGACGCGACGGCCGCCGGTGTCCTCGGCGCCCTCGGCAAGGGCCTCGCGCCCGCGGCCGGGACGAAGTCGGACGCCGCCACCTGCGTCGACGCCGGCCCGAACCCGCAGCAGGCCGCCGCCAACGGGGCCGCCTACCTGGCGAGGACCCTGCAGAAGGACGGGTACCTCACGTCGGTGCTCCCCGGCGCCGAGAACCAGCCCGACCACGGCAACACCGCCGACGCGGTCGTCGCGCTCGCCGCACAGGGCGGCGCGGCGAGCGCCGACAAGCCGTTGAAGTGGCTCCAGCAGAACTCCGCCGCCTGGGCGAAGCAGAGCGGCCCGGCCGCGTACGCGCAGCTGATCTTCGCGGCCCACGCGACGGGCACCGACCCGCGCGCGTTCGGCGGCACGGACCTGGTCACCGCCCTCAACGCGACGGGACCGGCACCGCAGTCGACCGGGGAGGCGACCCCGCAGAAGGCCGACGACGCGGACAAGGGCGACTCCGACGACGGCTTCGGCATCTGGTGGACCATCGGCGTCTTCCTCGTCGCCGGCATCGGCATCGGTTTCCTGATCAGCGGCCGCAGGAAGCAGCAGCCGTGATACGCCGCACCGCCGCACTCGTCCTCGCCGCCCTGCTCCCGATCCTGGCCGGTCCCGGCCAGGCCCAGGCCGCCGGCTACCGCTACTGGTCCTTCTGGGAGCGTGAGGGCGACCGCTGGATCTACGCCACCGAGGGCCCCGCGACGGCCCGCCCCTCCGACGGCGCCGTCCAGGGCTTCCGCTTCGCGGTCAGCGAGAACTCCGCGGACGCGTCCCAGCCGCGCGGCATGACGTCCTTCGCCGTGATCTGTGCGAGGACGCCCGCGCAGGAGGGGTCCAAGCGGGTGGCCCTGGTCCTCGACTTCGGCACGGCCGCGGACGCCCCCGCGGGAGAGAACCCGCCCGCCTCCCGCGCATTCTGCGCCCGCGTGCCCGAGGACGCGACGACCGCGGAGGCCCTGGCCTCGGTGGCCGAACCCCTCCGCTACGACACCAACGCCCTGCTGTGCGCGATCTCCGGTTACCCGAAGACGGGCTGCGGGGAGCAGGTGACGGCGGGCGGGAAGCCCACGGCGGGCGAGAAGCCGACGGCGACGGAAGAGCCCGAGAAGGACGGGGGCCCGTCGGTGGGCGTGTACGCGGGTGGCGCCCTGATCGCCGCCCTGGCAGCGGCGGCGGTGTGGCAGGCGCGGCGGCGCGGGCGTGGATAGCCCCGCTGCCGACGCGACGCAGCCCACGGGCAACGGCGCCACGCACCCTGCAGGCAGTCACGCCCAGCAGCCCACGGCCAGTCGCTCCGCGCAGCCCGCGGGCAGGCGTGCCGCTGGGGCGGCACGGGTGGGCGCGGGCGGCACCCGGCAGGCGCCGGTGAGCGCCCCCACCCCCCGGCACCAGCCCCGGCACCACCCCCACCCCACCGTGCACCCGGGAGCCTGGTGGCTCTGGGCCCTGGCCCTCGGCACAGCCGCCACCCGCACCACCAACCCCCTCCTCCTGGCCCTGCTCCTCACCACCTCCGCCTACGTCGTCCTCACCTGCCGCCCGGACACCCCCTGGTCCCGCTCCTACTCCGCCTTCCTCCACCTCGCCCTCGCCGTCCTCCTCATCCGGCTCCTCTTCGTCGTCGCCCTCGGCTCCCCCGTCCCCGGCACGCACGTGATCGTCACCCTCCCCGAAGTCCCCCTCCCCGACTGGGCGCAGGGCATCCGCCTCGGCGGCAGGGTCACCGCCGAGGGCGTCCTGTTCGCCCTGTACGACGGCCTGCGCCTCGCCACTCTGCTGGTCTGCGTCGGCGCCGCGAACGCCCTCGCCGGCCCCTCCCGGCTCCTGAAGTCCCTCCCCGGCGCCCTGTACGAGGCCGGGGTCGCGGTCGTCGTGGCCCTGACCTTCGCCCCGCACCTCATCGCCGACGTCCAGCGCCTGCGTGCCGCCCGCCGTCTCCGCGGCCGCCCCGACAAGGGCCTGCGCGGTCTGCTCCAGGTGGCCCTGCCCGTCCTCGAGGGCGCCCTGGAACGCTCCGTCGCCCTGGCCGCGGCGATGGACGCCCGCGGCTACGGCCGTACCGCCGACGTCCCGGCCGCGGTCCGCCGTACGACGGCCGCCCTCACCCTGGGCGGCCTGCTCGGCGTCTGCGCGGGGACGTACGGCCTGCTCACGGCGGCCGGCGGCACGTACGGCCTCCCGGTCCTCCTCGCCGGACTCGCCGCGGCCCTCGCCGGACTCCACCTCGGCGGCCGCCGCTCGCCCCGCACCCGCTACCGCCCCGACCGCTGGACCCCACGCGCCGGCCTGATCGTCGTCTCCGGCGTCGCGGTCGCCGCCCTCCTCGCCCTCGCGGGCGCCGCGGACCCCGCGGCCCTCCACCCCACCATGGTGCCCCTCACCGCCCCCACCCTCCCCCTCTGGCCCGCGGCGGCGATCCTCCTGGGCCTCCTCCCCGCCTTCCTCGCCCCGCACGCCGCAAGGAGCCGTAAGCCGTCGTGATCCGCTTCGAGAACGTCTCCGTGACCTACGACGGCGCCCGCGAACCCACCATCAGGGACGTGGACTTCACCGTGCCGGAAGGCGAACTGGTCCTCCTCGCCGGGCCGTCCGGCGTCGGCAAGTCGACGCTGCTCGGCACGGTCGGCGGCCTCGTCCCGCACTTCACCGGCGGCACCCTGCGCGGCCGTGTCACGGTCGCCGGACGGGACACCCGCACCCACAAGCCGCGCGAACTCGCCGACGTCGTGGGGACGGTGGGCCAGGACCCCCTCTCCCACTTCGTCACCGACACGGTGGAGGAGGAACTCGCCTACGGCATGGAGTCGTTGGGCCTGTCCCCGGCCGTGATGCGCCGCCGCGTCGAGGAGACGCTCGACCTGCTGGGGCTGGCCGGGCTCCGCGACCGCCCCCTCGCCACCCTCTCCGGCGGCCAGCGGCAGCGCGTGGCGATCGGCTCGGTCCTCACCCCGCACCCCTCCGTCCTGGTCCTCGACGAACCGACCTCCGCGCTCGACCCGGCCGCCGCCGAGGAGGTCCTCGCCGTCCTCCTCCGCCTCGTCCACGACCTCGGTACGACGGTGCTGCTCGCGGAGCACCGCCTGGAACGCGTCCTGCAGTACGCCGACCAGGTCGCCCTCCTGCCGGCCCCGGGCGCGGCGCCCGTCCTGGGCACCCCGGCCGACATCATGGCCGTGTCGCCGGTCCACCCGCCGGTGGTGGACCTGGGCCGCGTCGCGGGCTGGTCCCCGCTGCCCCTGACCGTGCGGGACGCGCGCCGCCGGGCGGCGGGCCTGCGCGAGCGGCTGGCGGAGCCACATGAGCGCCTGTCGGCGAAGCCCGCGCGACGGCCGGAGACGGCGAGCGCCGTGACGGCTCCGGGCCGGAACACGGCCGCGACGACCGGCCAGAGCCGGGGCACGACCGCCGCGACGGCCCCTGGCCACGGCGCGGTCACCACGACGAACCCGAGCGGGCGCCCGGGCGCCGCGGACCATCCGGGCCAGGGCGGCGCGGGCACCACGACGAACCCGGACCGGGACGCCGCCGCCGACGCGGCGCGGTCCTCGGCCGCCTCCGCGCGGCCCACCGCCGGTCCGGCGGACGCGACAGCCGACCCGGTACCGGCGGACAGCGCGCCCCGGCGGCCGACGACCGGTCCAGCTGACCCCGCGGCCGACCCGGTACCGGCGGACGGCACACCCCCGCGGCCCGTGCCCCGTCCCACCGCCGTCCTCCGGTGGTTCCGGCGCGGGCGCGCACGCGCCCTTCCGGAAGCGGCGGGCCCGCTCCCGCCGCCCGCCGAGACCCGCGCCCTCGCCGTCCGCCGCGCCCACGTCGAGGCCCTCCGCCACATCGACCTCACCGTCTCCCCCGGCGAGACCATCGCCCTGATGGGCCGCAACGGCGCCGGAAAGTCCACCCTCCTCAACACCCTGGTCGGTCTGGTCGAACCGTCCGCCGGCACGGTCCGGGTCGGCGGCGCGGTCCCCCACCGCACCCCGCCCCGCGAACTCGTCCGCCGCGTCGGCCTGGTCCCGCAGGAGCCCCGCGACCTCCTGTACGCCGACACGGTCGCCGCCGAGTGCGCCGCGGCCGACCGGGACGCGCAGGCCGCCCCCGGCACCTGCCGCTCCCTCGTCTCCGGCCTGCTCCCCGGCATCACCGACGACACCCACCCCCGCGACCTCTCCGAAGGGCAGCGCCTCGCCCTCGCCCTGGCCGTCGTCCTCGCCGCCCGTCCGCCCCTGCTGCTCCTCGACGAGCCGACCCGGGGCCTGGACTACGCGGCCAAGGCCCGCCTGGTCGCCGTGCTGCGCGAGCTGGCCGCCGCCGGTCACGCGATCGTGCTGGCCACGCACGACGTGGAACTGGCCGCCGAGCTGGCCCATCGGGTGGTCCTGCTGGCCGAGGGCGAGGTGATCGCGGACGGGCCGACGGCGGAGGTGGTCGTCTCCTCCCCGTCCTTCGCCCCTCAGGTGACGAAGATCCTCGCTCCGCAGAAGTGGCTCACGGTCGCGCAGGTGAGGGAGGCGCTCGCATGACGGCCGTGGAGCGGCGGAAGCCCGCCGCACGAGGGCAGGCGACCGCCGTCCACCGGCAGGCCCGTGCCGTGCGCCTGGGCCCCCGCTCCTGGTCGGCCCTCCTCCTGGTCAGCGCCGTGGGAGTGGTCGCCTTCACCTGGCCCTTCCTGGCCCCGCCCACCTCCACGCTGAGCGCCCACGCCCAGGACGCCCCCTGGCTCTTCGCGGGCCTGCTGGTGCTGCTGGTCGCGGTCGTGGCGGCGACGATCTCCGAGTCGGGACTGGGAGCCAAGGCGGTCGCGATGCTGGGCGTGCTGGCGGCGACGGGAGCGGCCCTGCGACCGATCGGGGCGGGCACGGCCGGCATCGAGCCGATGTTCTTCCTGATGGTGCTGAGCGGCAGAGTGCTGGGCCCCGGTTTCGGCTTCGTCCTCGGCGCGATCACGATGTTCGCGTCCGCGCTGCTCACGGGCGGGGTCGGTCCGTGGATGCCGTTCCAGATGCTGGCGATGGGCTGGTTCACGATGGGCGCGGGCCTGCTGCCCGGGCCGGACCGCCTCCGCGGCCGTACGGAACTGGCCCTGCTCGCCGCGTACGGCTTCCTGGCCGCCTTCGCCTACGGCACGGCGATGAACATGGCCGGCTGGCCCTTCATGGGCGAGCTGGCCTCGCGCGTCTCCTTCGACCCGGACGGCACGGTCCCCTCGAACCTGGCCCGCTTCGTCGCGTACTGCGTCACGACTTCCCTGGGCTGGGACCTGGGGCGGGCGCTCGTGACGGTGGTCCTCACCTGCGCGCTGGGGCCGGCGATCCTGCGAGCCCTCCGCCGTGCCACGCGGCGGGCGGCTTTCGAGGCGCCGGTCACATTCGAGCCGCCCCAGCCGTGAACGTCCGTGCGCGGTGGGTGAGACGATCACGCTCCACCGGTGAAGCACCCCACATGACCCACATCACCTACTATGTCCCTTAGTTAGACATTTCGGACGCCATGTCCATGCAGAAACCCCGTCCGACCTGCACATTGAGAGCCAGATCACAGAGGCGACCTTCCTCCCGCATGCGGCCACAACTAGTAAAAGGGGTCATTGCGGACGCCCTTCCGGCCTGCTTCTCTGGATGACGTCGCACGGCGCCGACAGGCCCACGGGTCTCGGCGCCGACGCACGCCAAGCCACCCACCGCACATCACGCGGTGCGGCCACGCACCGCGTGATTCCGGCATGCCCCGCGACGCCACTGTCCCCGAAGAAAAAAGGTTCTCCGTGTCCGTCTCCTTCATCCGCCGCATCGCCTCCCCCAAGAAGACCCTCACCGCCGTCGCCGTGGCCGCCGCCACCGCCGGCATGGCCCTGACCACGGCGCCCGCCCAGGCGGCCACCGGGTCCTCCGCCTCCGAGGCCAAGGCGATCGCGCACAAGATGATCCCGGACGCCGCGCAGTTCAACGCCTTCAGCAAGATCGTCGAGCACGAGAGCGGCTGGGACGTCGACGCGACCAACGCCTCGTCCGGTGCCTACGGCCTCGTCCAGGCCCTCCCTGCAAACAAGATGGCGTCCGCCGGCTCCGACTGGAAGACCAACCCCAAGACCCAGATCAAGTGGGGCCTGGACTACATGAACGAGCGCTACGGCAGCCCGACCGGCGCCTGGGCCTTCTGGCAGGCGAACGGCTGGTACTGAGCCAGCCCGGCACCCACGCGCAGCCTGTGACACACGTACGTGGTCCGGCACCCACAGGTAGCCCGGCGTACACGTAGCCCGGCCCACCAGCGGCCGGCCCACACACGTAGAGGCGGCGGCCCCCCGATCCCCGGGCCGCCGCCTCTACCTGTCAGCCCGTGTCCCGCGCGGCGTGACGGTGCGTGAACGACGGCCGCGCACATGGTCCACTGTGCCGGTGACCACCGAGCCCGAGACGACGTCCGCCCCGGAATCGGGCGGCCTGCCCCTCGTCGCCGTCCTGCTCGCACTGACCGGTGTGAGCGGGCTGATCGACGCCGTGTGCTTCCTGGGCCTGAACCATGTCTTCACCGCGAACATGACCGGCAACGTGCTGGTCCTGGGCTTCGCCGCCGCCGGGACCGCCGGCTTCTCGGTGCCGCACACCCTCACCTCGGTGGCGTTCTTCCTGGTGGGCGCGCTGGCCGGTGGCCGCCTCTTCGCCCGCACGGCCCGCACGTCGCGGCGGACGTGGACCCGCGTGTCCCTGGCCGTCGAGGCGGCGCTTCTGGCGGCGGCGTCGGCGGTGGCCTTCGCGGCGCCGGACGCCGACGGGACGACGTACGCCCTCATCGCCGTCACGGCCGTGGCGATGGGCCTGCGCAACGAGACCGTCCGCACACTGCGGGTCGCCGGCCTTCCCACCACCACGGTCATCACCTCGCTCCTGACCGGCCTGGTCGCCGACTCCCCCTGGGGAGACGGCTCGGGCTCCCGCCTCCCCCGGCGCGCGGCAGCGATCCTCGCCCTCTTCGCGGGCGCCCTCGTCGGCGCGTGGCTGGTCGACCACCACGGCCTGGGCGTCCCGCTGCTGGTCGCGGCGGTGGCGTCGGCGGGGCTGGCGGTCACGGCGTCGGGGCGGGACTGACACGTCAGCCCGTACTGACCCGCAGCTCTTTCACTCCGTTGATCCAGGCGGACCGCAGCCGCCGGGGATCCTCCACGAGCCGCAGCCCGGGCATGGCGTCGGCGACGGCGTCGAAGATGAGGTCGATCTCCAGCACGGCGAGCGACTTGCCGAGGCAGAAGTGCGGCCCGCCCCCGCCGAACCCGAGGTGGGGGTTGGGGTCCCGGGTGACGTCGAACTCGTCGGGCCGGTCGAACACCTCGGGATCATGATTGGCGGAGGCGTAGAAGAGCCCGACGCGGTCGCCCTTCCTGATCCGCTTGCCGCCCAGCTCGGTGTCCTGGGTGGCGGTGCGCTGGAAGGCGAAGACGGGGGTGGCCCACCGCACGATCTCCTCGGCGGCGGTGGAGGGCCTGTGCGTCTTGTACAGCTCCCACTGCTCGGGATGGGTGAGGAAGGCGTGCATCCCGTGGGTGATCGCGTTCCGGGTGGTCTCGTTCCCGGCGACGGCGAGCATGAGCACGAAGAACCCGAACTCGTCGGAGCTGAGGTTGCCCTCGTCCTCGGCGGCCACGAGCGTGGAGACGATGTCGTGCGCCGGACACCGCTTCCGCTCGACGGCCATGGTCATGGCGTACGCGATGATCTCTGCGGCGGAGCGGGCGCCGACCTCCTCGGTGACGGCGTACTCGGGGTCGTCGTAGGCGATCATCCTGTTGGACCAGTCGAAGATCTTGGCCCGGTCGTCCTGGGGTATGCCGATCAGCTCGGCGATGGCCTGGAGGGGCAGCTCGCAGGCGACGGAGGTGACGAAGTCGAAGGGCCCGTCGTGATCGCGGGCCCCGGCGGCGATGTCCCGCGCCCGCCGCCGCAGCCGCTCCTCCAGCGCCCGGACGGCCCGGGGCGTGAAGCCCCGCTGCACGATCTGCCGCACGCGCGTGTGCTCGGGCGGATCCATGTTCAGCATGATCAGCCGCTGGGCGTCGATCGAATCACGCTCGATGTGCTCGTTGAAACGGATGATCGCGGTGTTGAGGGTGGAGGAGAACAGCTCCGGGTGGGTGGAGACGTACTTGACGTCGGCATGGCGGGTCACCGCCCAGTAGCCCTCGTCCTGGAAGCCGGCCACGTTCCCCGACTGCGGGATCCAGCGGACCGGTTCGGCGCGGCGCAGCTCGGCGAGTTCCGGGAGGGGCACACGGTGTTGCAGCAGGTCGGGGTCGGTGAAGTCGAACCCGTCGGGTAGCGCTGGACAGGGCATGGGCGGCTCCAGCCAGAGGGCGGCTTGGCGGGCACGTTTCCGACGGCCGCATCTGACGATCCATCAGAAACGAAGTGCGCCGAAGGTAGTTCAGGTACCTGAAGGCTGCAAGACCCTTGCGGTGACCCACATCACGTCAGCAGACTGCAAGCCGGAAGAACTAGAACACGTACTAGTTCGAGAGGATCCGCACCCATGGCTGCCGAACCCGTGATCGTGGAAGCCGTCCGCACCCCCATCGGCAAGCGCGGCGGCGCGCTCGCCAACCTGCACCCCGCCTACCTCCTCGGCGAGACCTACCGCGAGCTCCTCGGCCGCACCGGCATCCCCGCCGACGCCGTGGAACAGATCGTCGGCGGCACGGTGACCCACGCCGGCGAGCAGTCCATGAACCCGGCGCGCACCGCCTGGCTGACGATGGGCCTGCCGTACGAGACGGCCGCGACGACGGTCGACTGCCAGTGCGGCTCCTCCCAGCAGGCCTCGCACATGACGGCGAACATGATCGCGGCGGGGGTGATCGACGTGGGGATCAGCTGCGGGGTGGAGGCGATGTCCCGCGTCCCCCTCGGCTCGGGCTCGAAGCACGGCCCCGGGAAGCCGTTCCCGGACGAGTGGAACGTGGACCTGCCGAACCAGTTCGAGGCGGCGGAACGCATCGCCAGGCACCGGGGCCTGAGCCGGAAGGACGTGGACGAGCTCGGCCTGCTCTCGCAGGAGCGAGCGGCGGTGGCCTGGTCGGAGGAACGCTTCAAGCGGGAGACGTTCGCCGTCCAGGTCCCGACGACGGAGGAGGAACAGGCGGCCGGCCAGGGCATGTGGCGCCTGGTCGACAAGGACGAGGGCCTGCGCGACACGTCGGCGAAGGCCCTGGCAGGCCTGAAGCCGATCATGCCGAAGGCGGTGCACACGGCGGGCAACTCGTCGCAGATCAGCGACGGCGCGGCGGCGATCATGTGGGCGTCGAAGCGGATGGCGCGCGCCCTGAAGCTGAGGCCGAGGGCGAGGATCGTCGCCCAGGCCCTGGTCGGCGCGGACCCGCACTTCCACCTGGACGGGCCGATCGACGCGACGAAGGCGGTGCTCGGCAAGGCCGGCATGTCCCTGAAGGACATCGACCTGGTCGAGATCAACGAGGCGTTCGCGTCCGTCGTACTGAGCTGGGCGAAGGTCTTCGACGCCGACATGACGAAGGTGAACGTCAACGGCGGCGCGATCGCCCTCGGGCACCCGGTCGGAGCGACGGGGGCCCGTCTGATCACGACGGCGCTGCATGAACTGGAGCGGGCGGACCGGGAGTTCGCACTGATCACGATGTGCGCGGGGGGTGGACTGGCCACCGGGACGATCATTCAGCGGCTGTAGTTCCACCGGTCCAGGAGAGGAACGCGGTGAAGGCGGCGGGCTGGAGGGTGAGGGTCGGGCCCGCCGGGACCTTGGAGTCGCGGACGGCTACGGTGGCGCCGGGGAGTTCGGCGACCTCGACGCACTCGCCGCCTTGCTCGCCGCTGTAGCCGGACTTACTCGTCCCGTGAACGAATACCTTCCCTCCAGCCTCGCCCGCCCCGTCTCGACCCAGTACGGCCTGACCCCCACGGTCGGCGCCCGGCTTCCGACACCGCCGGAATCGGCGCCGGAGTCCGAGAGCGGCCAGGGCCTCTCGTTCGGCAGGCAGCGCTCGCCGGTGGTGAGGTCGACCTTGGCCAGCGCCTTAACCGCGTAGGCGGAGAGCAAGCTCACCGGGGCAAGCCCGCCCAGGCGGCGAGACCCTCGTGTTCTGGGCGTGCCGGTGGTCAGCCTCGCCGCCTCGGCCGCGGCCCACCACTGGGTGGAGCACCCCGCCGAACGATGGCTGCGCCGGATCGGCCCGTCCGTCCGTTCGATCCCTGGCGTGGGTGCAGAACCCGCGCGTCCGCACGCTGTTCGCCTTGACGGCAGTGCTGTGGACCGGCGCCACACAGGCACCGCCGGCGTGACCGCACTCACCGCCGCGCAGCTCCGCAGCGGGCGGCAGACCCCGCACGATTGACGCAGCCCTTGGACGGGCCCGCCGCCGCAATCCGCCGCGGGCGACGGCCCGTCCACCAGTCCCGGCGCGCCCGGCTCCAAGAGCGGCCGACCGGGTGTGAGTGATCAGCCGGCGGGCCGGTCCTGTGCCACAGCCGCGGCGACGCCCCGACCGCGTCACGAGCGCTGCGCGCCCCCAGGCGGTCGATCTGCCACGCCGGCAGGTCCTGAGGGAGCGTTCCCTCCTGCGCCGGCAGATTCCCCAGGAAAAGGGCCCCCGAGGGGCACGGAGCAGGCCCCCGTGCCCCTACCCCTGTTCAGCTCCCCTCCCCCGGCACCTCCCTCATCCCGTCCACCACCGCCCGCTTCACGATCGCGCTGGTGTAGTTGATCGTGCCGGGCTTCACCAGTCCTCCGTCCTCGCTGGTCGCCTTCACCTGGACCTGGCGCTGGCCGAGGAAGACGTGGGACTTCGCGTCGAAGATCCACTCCTCGCGCGCGCCGCTGGTCTCGTCCAGGCGGGCGACCGCCACGCCGGGGCGGCCGATGGCGTCCTTGACGTTCGGGACCACGACGACGCCGGGGATCTTCGCGGCGGCCTTGAAGAGGGCCGAGTAGAGCTCGGCGGGCGGGTAGGACTCTCCCAGGAGGTCGCCGATGGTGGTGAAGGCCTGCTGGTCGGGGCTGTTGCCGTGGCCCTCGGCCGCCTTGTAGATCATCGTCAGCAGCTTGTCGGGGTCCGTGGTCAGCTTGGTGAGGAAGTCGTAGGACGGGTTGTTGAGGCCGGCCACCGGGGTGTTGCCCTGCTCGTCGGGGAGGCTGAGGGTCTCTCCCTCGGGGTCGTCGTTGACGGCCGGGTCGATCAGCCAGCCCTTGGTGCCGTCGGCGGACTGCCAGATCTGGCGCCGGTGCAGGGCGTGGCTCTCCAGGGACGCCTTGTCCCCGTCGTAGCGCACGTACGTGTCGGCGGACTTGGACTCGATGTAGACGTACTGGCCCGGCTTGATCACGGGGTTGCGGGTCTCGGCCGCCACGAGGGAGATCTCGTCGAGCAGTTGAGGCACGCCCTTGGTGGTCGGGGTGCCGAGCTGGGTGGTGAGCGCCGGTCCGGTGGCGAGGCCGCCGGCCCGGACGCCGTTTCCGTCGTTCAGCACCGTGCCGAGGGTCACCGCGCCGGCGAGGGCGAGGGCCAGGGCGGGGAAAGTGATCGCCGGGCGCGGCAGGCGGAGGCGGCCTGCCTTCGGCCGGGTCGTCGACGGCATGCCCGTCGTCGTGGGGTTGTCCCCTTGCTGCATGTCGTTTTGCTGGATGTCCTGCTGAATGCGAGCCATCAGGCGCTCCTTGTGGAACTGGTGACGGCCCGTCGGCAGGTCGCGCGCCGTCTGCGGCAGGAGGAGTGCTGTCTCCTCCCACTCGGCCGGGCTCTGCCGGGACGGGGTCGCTTTCATCGACTTCCTTCCGATACGGGCCGGATCGCGTGGGTACGTTCTCCTCTTGTCTGGCGATCCGGCGGGCCGAGTTCCCGTTTTCCGTCGACGAGTTGGGCGGGCGGGGCTCCCCGGCCGGCCGCCAACAGCTCGGCCTCGGTGAGTTTGCGCAGCTTGGCGCGGGCCCGGGAGAGGCGGGAGCGGACCGTGCCGACCGGGATGCCAAGGGCCTCCGCAGCCGCCGTGTACTCCAGGCCCTCCCACAGGCAGAGCGCCAGCACCTCGCGTTCCGGTCTGCGCAGGAGGGCCAGCGCCCGGAGTGCGGCCGCGATGCGCCGGCGGTCGTCGAGCCGGCCCGCGACCTCCTCGGCGTGGTCGGGCAGCGCGGTCTCGGCCTCGGCGGCGGCGTTCGCGGCGGCCCGGTAGCGCCGGTTGCTCCGGTGGTGGCCGCGGGCGACGTTGGTGGCGACGCCCAGCAGCCAGGGCCGCAGGGAGCCGCCCTCGGCGTCGACACGGTCACGCAGCCGCCAGGCCTCCATGAAGGTCTCCGCCATCACGTCCTCGGCCGCCGACCAGTCGGCGGTGAGCCGGAAGGCATGGTTGTAGACCGTGCGGGCGTGGCTGTCGTACAGCTCGGCGAAGGCGCTCGGATCCCCGGCCCGTACCCGGGTACGCATATGAGTGCTCACCTCTGTTGGCTGCCGCCGCGGCCACCCCAGTTCCCGTGATCCGCGTCACGCTAGGGGGCGGGTCACGACCGCTGCGCCTCCGTCAACCGCTCCACCTGCCACTCCACCAGGTCCCGGGGGAACGTGGCCTCGTGGCCGGCCTCCGTCTTGCGGAACGTGGCGGTGACGTGGCCGGTGCGGACGACGACGTGGTCCTCGTGCATCACCATGCCGTCCTTCGTGGGCGTGGCGGTGCGGAAGGTCAGCGCCTCGTCCCCGACCCGGCCCGCCTCCGCGGCACTCACCCCGGTGACCTCGGTGAAGTACTCGCCCGCGTAGGACACCCCGGAGTAGGCGACGCAGGTCCTCAGACCCTTCTCGAGACGGTCGAAGGCCTGCTCGGCGCCCGTGCCCCGGTAGGACGCCAGCGTCGACGCGCCGCCCCAGAGGTCGTCCTTCCAGTTGAAGACCTGGCGTACGACGGCGGAGGCGCCCTTGGCGTCCAGGACGTCCAGGACGCTCTGGCAGGACGCGTCGGAGACCGGCGGGTAGGTCCGCTCGCTCTTCTTGACACCGGGTTTCTGGACGGGGGCGGCGTGCGTGGTGGGGCCCTCGCCCTGCTTGAAGGCCAGGCGCCGCAGTTCCTCGTACGTGAGGGTTCTGCCCTGCGCGTCCGTCGTGTCCTGCGACGCCGCCTTCGCCGTGTCGCCCGCGGCCGACACGCCGGGATGCTCCGTGGACTCCTGGCCGGAACAGCCCGTCCCGGACAGCGCCACTGCCACGACCGCAGCGGCGCCGGCCAGCAGCCTTCGCGCGTTTCCTATGTGCATGTGTCCCTGTCCCCGCCCGGCTGACCGCAGTCCGGTCAGCTGGGCGCCCGATCCTTCTCCGCCCGGTCCTTCTCCAGGAGCGCCGGCTCCCCGCTCGGGGAGGCGGCCTCCGTCACCAGAGCCGCCCGCGCCCGGGGCCCCTGCACCACGTACGCCAGCCCCAGCCCGGCCAGGACCACGACGGCGCCGCCCACCGCGTCCAGCACCCAGTGATTGCCCGTGGCCACAATGGCAGACGCGGTGAACAACGGGTGCAGCAGCCCCAACGTCTTCATCCACCACTTCGGCGCCACGACGGCGATCACCACGCCGCACCACAGCGACCATCCGAAGTGCAGCGACGGCATCGCCGCGTACTGGTTCGTCAGCGCCGTCAGCGTCCCGTAGTCCGGCCTGGAGAAGTCCTGCACGCCGTGGACCGTGTCGATGATCCCCAGCGTCGGCATCAGCCGCGGCGGCGCCAGCGGGTACAGCCAGAAGCCGACCAGGGCCAGGAGGGTCGCGAAGCCGAGGGAGGCCCGCGCCCAGCGGTAGTCCACCGGCCGCCGCCAGTACAGGACGCCCAGCACGGACAGCGGCACCGCGAAGTGGAACGACTCGTAGTAGAAGTCGAAGAAGTTCCGCAGCCAGTCGACGCCGACCACCCAGTGGTTGACGGTGTGCTCGATGTCGATGCGCAGGAAGCGCTCCATGTCGAGGATCTGGTGGCCGTGGGCCTCCGCCCGGTCCCGGCCCCCCGAGATCGTCCCCCCGGTCGCCGCCAGCCGCACCTGCTGGTAGGCCGCGTAGGTGACACGGATGAGGAGGAGCTCCATCAGCAGGTTGGGCCGGGTCAGGACGCGGCGCAGGAACGGCAGCAGCGGTACCCACGTCCATCTGGCGGGGACCGGCGCCGCGTACTCCGTGGGAATCGGCGTGCGGTAGTACGGCGAGGTCCGGGAAAGGAACGGGACGGCCGTCGCGGCGGCCACCGCCGCCAGCAGGACCACGTTGTCCCGCAGCGGGTACAGCGCCGGCATGTCCGGCAGCATCATCTTCGCCGGGAGGGTCATCACCAGGACGACGGCCACCGGCCAGACGTAACGGTCGGAGGCGCGCTTGCCGACGCGGCCGACGACCGCCAGGAGGACCCACAGAAGCTGGTGCTGCCAGGTCGTCGGGGACACGGCGATCGCCGCGCAGCCGGTGATCGCCACCGCCAGCAGCAGCTGGCCGTCCCGGGCGTAGCGCACCGAGCGGTTGACGCCGAGCGCCGCGACCGTCACGCCGAGCACCAGGAACAGGCCGATCTCCAGGGGGCCCGAGAGGCCGAGGCGGAGGAGGGCGCCGTGCAGGGACTGGTTGGCGAGGGCGTCCGCCTTGCCGCCCAGACCGACGCCCGCCATGTGGTGGACCCAGTAGGTGTACGAGTCGTGCGGCATCGCCGCCCAGGCGAGCACGGTCGAGGCGGTGAAGGTGACGCCCGTGGAGACGGCGGCCTGCCGGCGGCCCGTGAACCACAGCAGCGGGGTGAAGAGGAGCACCGTCGGCTGGAGGGCCGCCGCCAGGCCGATCAGGACGCCGCCCGCCCGCTGGCTTCGGGCGACGAAGCAGCCGAGCAGGACGAGCAGGACGGGGATGATGCTGGTCTGGCCGAGCCAGAGGGTGTTGCGCACCGGCAGCGAGAGCATCAGCAGGACGATCGCCACGGGGACGGCGAGCAGCGAGGTGCGTCTGCTGACCGGCTGCGGCAGGGCGCGCGCCGCCACCAGACCCAGCGCCACGACCAGCAGCAGCGTGCCGAAGGTCCAGCCCCAGCCGAGGGCCTGTTCCGCCGCCCGGGTGAGGGGCTTGAGGACGAGGCCGCCGAAGGGTGTGCCCGTGAAGCGTGTGGAGTCGTAGAGGGAACCGTTGACGTGCAGGACGCCGTCCGGTCCGACCCACGTCTCCAGATCCGTCAGCCGCTCGCCGCGCGGGGTGCCGAGGACGACGGCCACCTGACGGACGGCGAGGAGCGCCGCGACCAGCCAGAGGCCCAGGCGGGCCACGCGCAGGCGTGCCCTCGCCGTGTCGACCGCCGCCGCCCCGAAGGCTTCCGCCGGTCGCCCGCTCCGCTCCGCATTCGCCACGCCTCGTCGGCCTCCCGCCCCGTCGTCCCCCCGCGTCCCATGCGTGAGGTGCCTCCACGAACCCTATGAGGCTCGCACCACCCCCGGACAGAGACGCAGGCCTCCCCGGCTTCACCTGACGTCCGTTCTCCTTTTGTCCGAAAGACGATAGTGCTCCGGAGGAGGGATCGCCTCAGCGGGGTGCGAGGGTTACGGCGCGTACGGGAACCGGATCTTCGCCCGCACCGTCGTAGGCACCACAGGCGGTGACCGGTGACAAAGGGGCTGCGCGGCATGGTCGGTTTCCTGCGGGAACGGCGGGCGGGGCGGGAGCGCGATCGGCAGGTGCGGGGGGTACGGCGCGGGCGCGATCGCCAGGTGCGGGGGGTACGGCGGGGGCGTCTCCTCACCGTTCTCCTCGCTCTCGCCGCCACCCAGCTCGGCTCCCTCGCCGTCCCTGCCCACGCCTGCGGCTGCGGCGCCCTCGTCCCGGGCGGCGGGCAGCGGGTCGCCGTGCACCGGGAGGCCTCCGTCGTGCGCTGGGACGGGGAGCAGGAACAGATCGTGATGCGCCTGTCGGTCGGCGGGGACGCCGACCGGGCCGCCTGGATCATGCCGGTGCCGAACCGGGCGACCGTGAAGCTAGGCGACGCGGAGGTCTTCTCGCAGCTCACCGACGCCATGGCCCCCGAGGAGCGCACCCGGTACCACTTCTGGCCGCGGGACGGCGACTGGCCGCTGACCACCGACGACGGCGCGGGTGCGGCCCCGCCCCCGCCGGGCGAGGGGGCCGGCGTGGGCGTGGTGGGGCGGGAGCGGCTCGGGCCGTTCGACGTGGCCCGGCTGACGGCCACCGACCCGGCTGCCCTGGACGACTGGCTGGGCGACAACGGCTTCACCTTCCCGCCCCGTCTGGAGACGGCCCTCCAGCCGTACGTCGACCGGGGCTGGGAGTACGTGGCGGTACGGCTGGCCCCGGAGACCGCCGGCACCCCGCTGCGCGGCGACCTCGAGCCGCTCCACCTCACCTTCGCCAGTGACACCCTCGTCTACCCGATGCGGCTGTCCCGCCTGGCGACGACGGCGCAGTCCCTGAGCCTGTACGTCCTGGCCGACCACCGTATGGAGCCGGTGTCGCGGATCGGCGGCGAGCGGCCCCGGGTCACCTTCGCGGGGCGGGTCGACACGGCGACGGGGCCACTCGGCGAGCTCGCGGAGGGGGCGCCGTTCCTGACGGCCCTGGCGCAGGAGTTCCCGGTGCCGTCGTCGATCTCCGGGGACCACGAGCTCCGCCGGACGGCGAAGGACGCCACGTTCCGGCAGGTCGTCTACCGGAACCGGCTGCCCACGGTGGCCGGGATCCCGGTGTGGCTGCTGACCGTCACCGGAGGTCTGGCGGCGCTGGTGACGGGGGCGGCCGTGCTCGGCGTACGGCGGAGGCGGGCGCGTCGGCAGTACGCGTGGGGGCAGCCGGTCGGTGGAGTCCAGCGGGTCGGCGGGGTGCGGCGGGTCGGCGGGGAGCGGATCGGAGGGCAGCGCCTCGCCGGGCAGCCGTCCGGCACGTCCCCGGTGCCGGGCACGCCGCCCGCCCCACCCGGCCCGAACCCAAACACCTCTCATATCTCTCAGGCTCCTCAGAGCCCTCGGGTCCCTGCTGTGCCGCCGCGGCCGCCCGGCTCTACCGCTCCCCCGCCGCCTCCTGGGCCGAACGGCTGATTTCGGCCGGTCGGCGCCTTGTGAAGCCCGGGCCGACGGGGAACTCGGGCACGGCGGGCGCCGTTGGCATGACGCGGTAGACATGACTGGTTAGCGTTCTGACGAGATGTTCCACGCATGTCCGGGTTATGCCAGGTACACGAGAGGCAGAGCGCATGAGCGAGTCGCAGGTCTGGGACGCCGTCGACGCCTACTTCACCACCCACCTCGCCCCGGACGACGAGGTGATGGCGGCCGCCGTGCGCGACAGCGAGGCCGCGGAGCTCCCGCAGATCCACGTCACGGCGAACCAGGGCAAGCTGCTCCAGCTGCTCGCCGAGATCCAGGGGGCGCGCAACATCCTGGAGATCGGCACGCTCGCCGGCTACAGCACCATCTGGCTGGGCCGCGCGCTGCCCGCCGACGGCCGCCTGATCTCGCTGGAGTACAACCCCCGGCACGCGGAGGTCGCCACCCGCAACATCGCCCGCGCGGGACTCGACAAACAGGTCGAGGTGCGGGTCGGCCCGGCCCTGGAGTCGCTGCCGCTGCTGGCCGACGAGAACCCGCCCCCGTTCGACCTGGTCTTCATCGACGCCGACAAGGCGAACAACGCCAACTACCTGGAGTGGGCGCTCAAGCTCACCAGCACCGGCAGCCTGATCGTCATCGACAACGTCGTCCGCGGCGGCCGGGTGGCCGACGCCGACAGCGACGAGGGGGACGTGCTGGGCAGCCGCGCCGCGATCGAACTGATCGGCTCGCACCCGAGGTTGAGCGGCACGGCGATCCAGACGGTGGGCACCAAGGGCTACGACGGGTTCGCGCTGGCCCGCGTCCTGGCGTAGCGCGGCCGGCCCCCTCAGGCCTCGTGGTAGAAGCCCACGTTGACGCTGCGCGGCCCCGTGCGGTCCACCACGACGATCTCGCCGTTGCCGCCACGGGGCAGCTGGACGGTCCCGCCGTACGCGATGGTCTGGGCGTACTCGCCGACCACCAGCCGGACCTCGGAGGACGGGTCCGGCTGGGAGCCGCGCAGCCAGGTGACCTGCCAGACGCCGTCGGGCCCGCACAGGAACTCCAGGTGGACCCGCGAGACGAACAGCCAGTCCTCGGGTGTCACGAGGCGGCAGACGGACTTGTCACGGCCCACCCGCAGCACGGCGCCCGGCTCGCTGGGCGCGTCGGCCATGAGCATGCCTGCCGTGGCACCCTCCTCCGTCCCCGAGACGGTGGCCATGGTGAGTTCGAGCACGTGCGCTCCTCGTGAGGTGTCCGACAGTGGCATGGTGAGGCGGCCGTGAGTGACCTTGTACAGCCGCCGCATACTAAATCGCCCGGGGCCGTCCCGTCCGGCACAATGGACGCATGACCGAGCGAAAGCCACCCGGCGTCCCGTTCGAGTCCTGGGTCGACAAGCAGATCCGTGACGCGCAACGACGCGGCGACTTCGACCAACTCCCGGGCGCGGGCAAGCCGTTGGCCCCGGAGCTCGACACCTCGTACGACGAACTGTGGTGGGTCAGGCGCAAGATGGCGCGCGAGGGGCTCTCGGTGCTTCCGCCGGCGCTCGCGTTGCGCAAGGAGGCGGAGGACGCCCTCGCGGCGGCGTACGCGGCTCCTTCGGAGCGTCTCGTCCGGAAGATCATCACGGACGTCAACGTCAAGCTCCGCGACATGATGTTCAAGCCGCCGCCCGGCCCCCCGCTGGGCATGAGGCCGTACGACGTCGAGACGGTCGTACGGGAGTGGCGGGCGCGCCGGTCGGCCTCCGCCGGAGCGGCGGAGGCCGACTAGTCGTACATGTCCGGCCGCCCGTCCGGCGGTCCGGCGATCGTCGGGCCGGACCAGGGCCGGACCAGCGCCGGATCAGGGAGGCCAACCGTCGGGACCGGGCGGGATCAGGGATGGATGTGCCGGCCGGGCCGTCACATGTGCAGCAGCCGCTCCGTCAGCTCGCGGTAGTCCCGCAGGGCCAGGCGGAGTTGCTCGGTGTCGGCGGTCGTGGCGGCGTCTTCCCTGTCGTCCGTGAGCTGCCAGGAGCCGCGCAGCGTACGGCGGCGGCTGTTCACCGCGTCGGTGAAGCGCGTGGTCAGCTCCTCCAGGACGTGGTCCGCCTCCTCGACGGCGTCCCGGGGGCGCTCGACGAACTCGGCCACCGCGTGCTGGATGCGGGCGGTGAGCTTGTCGCACTCCTCGTGCGGGAGCAACGGGGCACCTGTCCGCGTGGCCTGGGCGGACTCGGTGCCGCGGGAGGCGTTGGCGTCCTGCGCACCGGCGTCGGCCGTCGACGGGCCCCGCAGCTCGCCTCCCTCTCCGGCGGCCCGGGCTCCCCGGGCGTCCCTCGTCATCTCGGTGAACGCGCTCCGCCGCTCCGCGGTCGTCGCCGGCGCCTCCTGGCCACCGCTCACGACGGACGTCGGCTCGGCCCGCTCGGCCCGCTCGGCCCGCTCGGCCCGCTCGGCCCGCTCCTGGGGCCGCGTACCGCGTCGGTCGTCACCGCTCGGTGTCACGTCGGGCATTCCTCTCACCCCTGCTTCGTCTGATGCCGGTGGAAGCCCCACGGCAGGTGGTGGCCCTTGCGGGCCCTGGTGTCCCGGCTCTGCGTCTGCCGGGGCTCTGCACGGTGCCGGCCGGAGTCGTGCCGGCCCTCGGTCAGGAGATCGTCGAAAAGGGCGCGGGCTTCGACCAGGGCGGACCGCAGGTCCTCGGTGCCGGGCGCCTGGCCGCTGCGCGCGCCGCCGTCCGTGTGGAAGCGGGCGACCTGGTGCACGCGCCGGTAGCCGTGCACGTGGCGCGCGTGGTGCACGCTCAGTGCGGCGACCTGCTCCTCGTACTGCCCGCCGTCCGGGAAGCCCCGGGCGCCGGCCACCTCCGCGAGCAGCTGGTCGGCCTCGGTGATCGCCTGGCGGGGCGAGTCGACGAAGTGCTCCTGTGCGGCCGTCCAGCGGGCCTCGAACCGCTCGCGCTCCGCGGGCTCCAGCGGCCGCTCGCGCAGCCCTCCGTGCCGCTCCACGAGGGCATCGAGTTCCCGCTCGGCCGCCTTGACGTCCCCGTCGTGCCGGGCCACGGCCCGGTCGTACTCGGGACCGAAGCGCTGCTTCAGGCCGCGTCCTGAGTGGGACCCTCGCGCCCGCACGGCCAGGACGGCCGCAACGGCGATGACGGCCGCCACGATCACGATCAGAGCGATGATCAAGCCTGTGGACATGGTTGCCTTCCGGTGTGTCGGCCCCACGGGCCGGTTTACGGATCGGGTTGCCCGGACGGCGCGGGACAAACGGCGGCCGGTCCCGCCGCGCCGTCTCCGCCCCCGGTGGCGGCGCATATTCGGTTGCGCGCGGGTCCCGTCCCCTCCCGACAATGGCCGCCATGAGCTGGACGATCGCCCCGGAACCCGTGAACTCCCCCGCCGCTGCCGCACTGTGGCGGGCGTACTACACGGAGGTCAGCGACCGCTGGTACCTGCTGCACGAGGGACGCCGGACCCATCCGGACGAGCTGGAGCGGGAGATCGCCGCCGATACCGGCGACGGACTGGCCCCGCCGCGCGGGCGGTTGCTCGTCGCACGGTACGGCGGTGAGCCCGCGGGAAGCGCCGGCGTACGCCTGCTCGACGCGGCGACCGCGGAACTCAAACGGGTGTTCCTGCTGCCGCGGATGCGCGGGAAGGGCGGCGCGGCCCTCCTGGTCGGCGCCGCCGAGGACACCGCCCGCGAGCTCGGCGCCGACCGGATGATCCTCGACACCCGCGGCGACCTGACCGAGGCGCGCGCCCTGTACGCCAGGCTCGGCTACACGGAGACCGAGGCCCACAACGACGCCCCGTACGCCGAACACTGGTTCACCAAGGACCTCGGCGCCACCGCCGCCCACAGGGGTTCCTGACCCCCAGGCGCTCGCGGCGGCCACGGTGGCGGCCCGAGGGGGCCGCCCAGGGCCGCGACGCGTCTCGCCGGTGGTGCCGGTCGCCGTCGTCACCGTCCACTGCCCGAGGTGTTCGCGCTCGTCGCGTTCCGGGGCGTCGCCGGGCGGGAACGCCCGCAGGCGTGCGCGGCCTCACGGCCGACAGCATCCTGTGCCACCCCCTCGTCCCGGACTTCGCCTCCGATGTCGCCACCCGGGCGCCGACGACGGGCCAGTTGCCCGACCTGCGCCAAGAGGCCGGTCTCGCCGGACCTGCCGACGGCCCCGCCCACGCCGTGGCGGTCCTGACCGCGTCGCGGGCGGCCGCCGGTGTCCAGCAGCCCGCACGGGAGGTCGCCCGGGGCCTCCGCGACGGGCCGGCGAGCGAGGTCGGTACACCGGGGCCGACGGTCCGCGGTTCCGGGCCCCGCAGACCCCGCAGGACCCGCGGGACCCACGGGACGGGCGGGACCCACCGGCGCCCGCCGTGCCGTCAGCCGACCCGCGCCGCCGGTCGCACCTCGCGCGGCTGTTCACGGTCGGAGCCGCACAGCTCGCTGTTGAGCTCCTTCACCAGTTGGACCAGGTCCGTGGGGCGGTCGGGGCCCCACCAGTCGCCGAGCAGTTCGGCGAGCGACTCCTCGCGGGCCCGGGCGAGCCGGTCGGCGGTCTCGCGGCCCTCGGGGGTCAGGAGCAGGTCGAGGCCCTCGCGCACGGCGAGGCGGCGCTCCTCGATCTGGCGCGCGGCCTCGAGGACCGCGGGCAGCGGGACGTTGGTGCGCTCCGCGAGCGCGCCGGGCTCGACACTGCCGTAGCGCTTGATCCGCAGCAGCATCCAGCTCGCGGCCGGAAGGAGGTCGTAGCCGGCCCGGGTGGTGATCCTCTGGTAGATCTCGCGGCGGCCCTCACGGGTGCCGAGGACGGACAGCGCCCGGCACACCTCGTCGTACGACGACCGCTCGACGGGGTTGCTGGCGAGGGTCTCGGTGAGGTCCGGGGCGGTGACCGAGCCGCGCAGGCGGTCCTCCTTCAGGAACCAGGCGAGGAGGAAGCCGAGGAGGGCGACGGGCGCGGCGTACAGGAAGACGTCCGTGATGGAGGTGGCGTACGCGTGCAGGGCCGGCGGGCGCAGGGCGGCCGGCAGGTCGGTGACGATCCGCGGGTCGGCCTCCAGCGCGCCGACGGAGACGCCCGGCGGGAGGTCGACGCCGCGGAAGGCGGCCGCGAGCTCGTCGCCGAGGCGGTTGGCGAAGACCGTGCCGAAGATGGCGACGCCGAAGGACGCGCCGATGGAGCGGAAGAAGGTCGCGCCGGAGGTGGCGACGCCGAGGTCCTCGTAGGAGACCGCGTTCTGCACGATGAGGACCAGGACCTGCATGACCAGGCCGAGACCCAGGCCGAAGACGAAGAAGTACGCGCTCGTCTCGGACGTGGGGCTGTTCTCGTCCAGCTGGTGGAGGAGGAGCAGGCCGAGCGTGGTGACGGCCGTGCCGGCGACCGGGAAGACCTTCCAGCGGCCGGTGCGGCTGACGATCTGCCCTGAGGTCGTCGACGACAGCAGCATGCCGAACACCATCGGCAGCATGTGCACGCCCGACATGGTCGGCGAGACGCCCTGGACGACCTGGAGGAAGGTCGGCAGGTAGGTCAGCGCGCCGAACATCGCGAAGCCGACGATGAAGCTGATGACGGCGGCGAGGGTGAAGGTGCGGACGCGGAACAGCTTCAGGGGCAGGACGGGTTCGGCGGCCCTGCGTTCCACGGCCACGAACGCCACGGCGAGGAGGACGCCCAGGACCGCGAGCCCGACGATCTGCGGCGAGGCCCAGCCCCAGGTGGTGCCGCCGAGGGAGGCGACCAGGACCAGGCAGGTGGCGACGGAGGCGATGAGGAAGGTGCCGAGGTAGTCGATGACGTGCTTCGTCGCCTTGCGCGGGATGCGCAGGACGGTCGCGATGACGGCGAGCGCGACGACGCCGACGGGGAGGTTGACGTAGAAGACCCAGCGCCAGCTCACGTGCTCGGTGAACAGGCCGCCGAGGAGAGGGCCGAGGACGCTGCTGGCGCCGAAGACCGCGCCGAACAGCCCCTGGTAACGGCCGCGTTCCCGCGGCGGGACGATGTCCCCGACGATCGCCATCGACAGCACCAGCAACCCGCCGCCGCCCAGGCCCTGCACGGCCCGGAAGGCGATCAGCTCGGGCATGTTCCGCGCCATTCCGCACAGCGCCGACCCCACCAGGAAGATCACGATCGCGGTCTGGAACAGCCTCTTGCGCCCGTACTGGTCACCGAGTTTGCCCCACAGCGGGGTCGCCGCCGTCGACGCCAGCAGATACGCCGTGACCACCCAGGACAGGTGGTTTATGCCGCCGAGGTCGCTGACGATCGTGGGCAGCGCCGTCGACACGATCGTCTGGTCGAGGGCAGCGAGCAGCATGCCGAGCAACAGCGCGCCGATGGAGACCAGGACGTTGCCGGAAACGTGCTCCTGACGGGGATGGCGTGGATCCTCCGTCCTGGCGTGTGCGTCCCATGCCATGGATGCCTCCCGTGGCTCGCGTGACACCTATCCATCGTGATCGGTGTGTCCCGTTATGGCCTCTCGAGTCCTGTCGGAACCCCTCGTTCCGGGGGCCGTGGGACGGCGGCTGTGTGGAGGATCTGCATAATCTCTGGAGTTCGCATGGGGAGGGACGAACAGGTGAACGAACCGACGGAGCAGCAGGGGCGGCCGGGACGGCACGGGCTGCGGTGCCCGGAGTGCGGGGCGCTCCGGGCCGCCGACAACAGGCCCTCCTGCACCTGCGCCCAGCGTGCGTCCGAGGCCCTGCGCGACACCCGCGAGGCGGAGGCGGCCGCGGCGGAGGACTTCGATCCGCTGCGGATACGTCCGTACGTCGAGATCGAGGTCGGCGACACCGGCGAAGCCGGCGAAGGCACCGCGGGCCAGACAGGAGCCAAGGGCCGTGCAGGCACCGCGGGCCAGACAGGAGCCAAGGGCCCGGAAAGGGCGGCGGTCCCCGGGGGAGTGGCGGGCCCCGAGGGAGTGGCGGACGCCTCCGCGGCCGACGCGACGATGCCCTTGCCGCCGGTGTCCGACGCGACCATGCCGCTGCGCGCGGTGGATCCGTCCGGCCGTCCCGACCCGCGGACGGCGGCATTGCCGACGCCCCTCGCCCCCACCGCCTCCGCGCCCGGCGCCACCGACCTGAGCCTGTTCGACGCGGCCGACTCCGACGAGCACGGAGCGTACGCCGACGGTGAGCGGCCGCGCGGGCGACGCCGCCGCACGCTGCTGATCGCGAGCGCGGGCGCGGCCGTGGCCGTCCTCGCGGCGGCCGGGTTCGCGAGCGGGCTGTTCTCCTACGAAACCCCGACCCGGAACGGCGCAGCCCCCGAGGGCGTAAGGGCGGCCGTACCGGACCCCTCGGCGAGCACGGCCTCCGGGTCGCCGTCGGCGAGCCGCTCCACGTCCCCGTCGGCGTCCAGCGCCTCGCCGTCCGCGTCCGAGAGCGAGAGCACCTCACCGTCCCCGTCGGCCTCCAGCGCCTCGCCGTCGGCCTCCCGGACGGCCGAAGCGAGCCCGACACCGACCGCGCGGGCCACGGGCTCCCTGACCCCGGAGAACGGAGCCGACGGGGCCGACGGGAGGGACGAGAGCCAGAGCAGTCCCGGCGTCACCGTCCTGCGACGCGGGGACAGGGGCGCCGAGGTGACCGAACTCCAGCTGCGTCTGCGGCAGTTGTACCTCTACAACGACGACGCGAACGGAGTCTTCACCAGCAGGGTGGAGGAAGCGCTGCGCAACTACCAGTGGTCGCGGGGAATCAGGGACGACGAGCTGGGCGTCTACGGACCGGCCACCCGCACAGAACTGGAGTCGGAAACGAAGGAGCCGTAAGGCGGGCCCCCCGACGATCGGCGACCAGCCGCACCGCCAGCGGCGACACAGGCAGG